>JAVEVM010000655.1:0-3386 GCA_034005055.1 Desulforhabdus sp.
GGACTGCATCATTTTCGAGGGGATTGACTGACTATGGTGATTAAAAACATCTTTACCGAGATGGCCTCCGAACATTTCAGTGATGAACTGATTGAACACCTTGTGATGGCCCGAGGGGTAAGAATCGAACGAATTGTCTCGAACGGGCATTCCAGTCCGGAGGGGTTCTGGTATGATCAAGAACAAGACGAATGGGTTATGGTTCTTAAAGGGAGTGCCGGTCTGCTGTTTGAAGGAAGTGATGAAGTCCTAAAATTGAATTCAGGCGACTGGATCGATATCCCCGCCCATAAGAGACACCGGGTGGAATGGACCGATTCCGGCGAGAAAACAATTTGGCTGGCTGTGCATTATAATTCCAACATGGGTTAAGGTTCGCATTCGGCAAAGGAGAGCTCGCAATGAAGATTACCGCTATTTTCGGGAGTCCACGAAAAACTGGGAATAGCTCGACGATTGCCAACCGGTTCTTGGATACGGCGAGGGATCTGGGTGCAGAAACTAGGCTTTTCATCTTGAACGATATGGATTTTAAAGGCTGTCAGGGCTGTGGCGCCTGCAAGTCCAAGGTAGATCATTGCGTGCTCGAAGATGATCTGGCAGAAGTTCTACAATCCATCCATCAGGCCGATGTCCTGGTTTTGGCTTCATCCGTATACTTTGGAGACATTTCGGGTCAGCTCAAAAGCTGTTTTGACCGTACTTACTCGTTTTTCAATGCTGATTTTTCCTGTCGACTTAAGCGGGGGAAAAAATCTGTCTTCATTCTGGCCCAGGGCCATCCCGATGAAAATGCCTTTGCCGATATCCATTCACGTTATGAACGCTGGCTGAGCATGTTCGGATTCTCGCAAAATCATCTGATCAGGGCGGTGGGCGTGAGGGAAATCGGTGATGTTCGAAACCGAAAAGATGTTCTCCAACAGGCTGAGTCAATTGCCCGAAGTCTGGTAGCCTGATACTCATCCAGATACGGACACCAAAGATTGTGAGAACTTTGCTTTGGGTTTTTCTGCTGGTCGGCATTGTTACGGTTCCTTTCGCCGGTGCGGCCGATGTGGTTGTTCAAGACAGCAACCTGGTAATCGTATCGGACAAGCCTCTCGATATCGTGCAGCATTTCTTGAAGAGCTTTCCCCGCCTAAAGGATGAAGTGGAACGGATTCTTGGGCTTCATCTTCAGAACAGGCCCGTTTTGTTGCTGGTGGAAGACCGGGAGAAATTTGAACGGATGAGCGAGAACCCGCTTATTGCCGCTTTTGCTGTTCCTTCCAGGAATCTTATCGTCATGCGGGTCGGGTCCGCTGATTCAAGAATTTTTGTGCTCGATGATATTCTAAAACACGAACTGTGCCATCTCATTTTGCATGAGAATATACAAGAATCCGGGCTGCCCAAATGGCTGGATGAGGGAATATGTCAATGGGTGAGTGGAACGATAGGAGACTTCCTGGCGCAGGGGCAACCGGAGCTTGGACGGAGGGATTTTCCGCGAAGTTACATTCCGCTCGAGCGTCTCAGCAACCATTTCCCGACGGAGAAAAATGCACTTTTTCTGGCCTACTGGCAAAGCAGAAGCTTTGTACAGTATTTGAGCGGTCAACATGGTCGAGAAAAAATCGTAGACATACTGCACAGCCTGAAGTCCGGAACTGATGTTAATGCTGCTTTTCTCGTCAATATCGGCCAATCCGTTGAGACGGCCGAGACTAAGTGGCTGGAGGAAGAAAGCAATCGAAATTCTTTTCTGCTGTGGATAACTCAGTATCTATACGAGCTTCTATTTTTCGCGGCGGCTCTTCTGGCTGTTTTGGCTTTTATTCTGCGAACAATCAGCAATCGAAAAAGATACAGCATCAGCGACAGGGAGGACACCGATTTCTAATCCTTCTTAAAAAAACGTTACTGCCTAACTCCACGGAACATTTGACCGGCTCGGACAAGCCTGTTAATTTCATTTTCCATGAAGATTGGACATTTCCTACGAACAGAAAGCATTTTTTTGAATGTTGATCTTCCTGATAAAGATGCGGTGATCCGCTTTGCGGCGGATATGTTCGCGCAGCATGGGGTGGTAAAGAATTCCGCATCGATCTATGCCGGTTTAAAATCGCGGGAAGAAATCTTGAGCACGGGTATAGGAAATGGCATTGGCATTCCTCATACCGATAGTGCAGAGGCGACAAACGCTGCACTCCTGTTGCTGCGACTTGCCAAACCGATCGATTTCGGAGCATTGGATGCCCTGCCCGTAGACGTTGTCCTGGCAGTGGTGGTCCCAGATAATAATTCGGTTCTTCATCTGCAAATGCTTGCGGGAATTTCCAGACTCTGTCGCAAAACCGATTTCCTGAAGGCGGTAAGAGAAGCCGAAACCCCTCGATCACTTCTTCTGAAAATCAATGAATTGGAGGGTTAGTGCAAAAGGTGGAATCTTTCTCTTGAAAAGAGCCGATCAGGGGCTCTATGAATCCAAGAAACGGATAAACAGGAGCGGTTTTAGACCATTGTATAAATGTTAGAGGATTGTCCGAGAGCTCAAGGTGAACAGCGAATACAATCATCTGTATGCAAAATCAATGTCGTTCTTTCCGCCGTTGATAGCCATGGCGATGCAGTTTCTACACCACACGTGCGATTTCAAGGTGATTGGGCAGGAATATGAAAAAGAAGCTTTGACTGCCGGCCGCTCTATTATTTACACGACTTGGCATTTTGCTTTTCCAGGGGTGGTCTATTATTTTCGCAATCGCAACGGCATGTTGATGGTTAGCAAAAGCCGCGACGGAGAATGGGCATCAAGGGTTTTGTGGCGACTGGGCTATCAGACTGTGAGAGGCTCTACGGGAAAAGGTGGTGGTGCGGCTCTTAGGCATATAATAGCCCATATCCGGGCGGGAAATCCGGGCGGGTTTATCGCCGACGGTTCTCAAGGCCCCGCTCTGGTGGCCCAAAAAGGCATCATGCTTCTTGCCCGCTACACTCGTGCTCCGCTGGTTCCCGTCAGCATGGCTGCACACCCTTGCTGGCGATTCCGAAGCTGGGACAGGACACTTCTGGTGAAGCCATTTTCTCGGGTCGCCATTGTTTTCGGACCGCCAATTTGGGTGGGAGAGCGGGCATCCCACGCCGACATAGAAAACGGTCGTCAGCAGTTGCAGAAATGTCTGAATGAGCTCACGCGGACTGCCGACGCAGCACTCGTTATTTGATCAGACGCTGCAACCGAACCTTCATGTCGCTTCCTGAATTTTACTACACGGTCAGAGGCGGGTGGCCCTTTATGTTATTTCAATAATGAGATAAAATAAACTCTGAGAAATTGGAGTAGGGCAAATGATCGCCGGTCCATTGCCGATCGGAGGAAAGTCCGGGCTCCACAGGGC
>JAVEVM010000656.1:0-3361 GCA_034005055.1 Desulforhabdus sp.
TTTTGGGCTCCGCTTTTTTCAATCTGTGGCAGCAGATCGTTCAGCGCGGGATAGCCCTCAACGGTGGCTACCAGAACATTCGAGTCCATGCCTTGAAAAACCTGGTTCATGGCAGCATAAACGGCGTCCGCGGGATGATGTTCGGTACCGTGGCCCATCAGCAGAACAACCTCTTCCGGTTTGCGCTCCGCGGGTAGATGCTTGATAATCCTCTCGGCCACTTTGACCATGTCCTCGTGTGAGGAAAGGAGCGGCCAGGCTACCAGAATGCGCTCGAAGCCGCCCGCCATTTGACCGTACAGCTTAGCATTCCGGTTAAGATCGTGAAACTCCGCTCCGGGAATGGTGTGCAGGGATAAGACTGCCACATGGGTGTAGTTCTCCTCCATCAGCTTCGCCAAAGCCAATTCCGGTGAATCGATCGATTTTCCCTCTTTAGCCAGCTTTGATCGGATGATATCGGAAGTGTACCCCCAGCGAACTTCTTCACCAGAAAATGCCTGGCGCACCTTTTCATCGATTTTTTCATAAACCTTTTGCGCCTCCGGTACGCTTGTTCCAAAAGCGACCAGCAATATGGCCTTTTTCTTTGGGTGTTCTTTTCCATGAATCGCGAAAGCATTATTGAGTCCAAACAAACCGAGCAGCACGACGATGACAGCGACATGAACGACTTTACGCATGTTCCGGCCTCCTTTTTCAAATTGTTTTACTTACACCAAGCTCACTTCCCCTAAGCGATTGTTTTCCAGTGCTTTTACTCATTGCATCAGTGATCCCCCTCTTCAATCAGCAAAAAGGCTCTTCATTTCCAAGAGCCCCGGCCAAAAAAAAATCCCCAAGCTCTATTCAGCTTGGGGATCTCCCTTTTCATCCAACCATGCTTTCCCGACAACCTTTTTCCACGAAGGCTGTCGATACTTTTTCAGGCAGGTCTTCTGACTCTCGGATCATCCTACTTGCCCTGCTGAATCCTGCCGAGCAGGGCCGCCCATTGGCGGCATCAACAAGGCTCACCACGCCTTCCCGTTGCAGAAGTCGGAATTTCGATGTCGGAAAAAACCGACTTGCGATCTCCTGCCTTCTGGCAGCACAGTGGCTTACGTGTGGCTTTCGTCCCCGATCACAGCGGCGGGTCCGCTCCCGAATTTCACGGGATTCCCTTTTTAAGCTCTTTTGAGCACCTGACGCAAATCACTGTAGCAACTCCGCCCTGGTCTGTCAATTTGGTTTTTAGGTATCCTCTATCGTCGATTGTCGCCACAGGGAACGCTCTTCCACCCGAACGGTTACTTATAACAGCTATGATAGAGACCCTTCCCTGGTGGCTTCAGCCCGTTCTTCTGCCGACATTGCGGCGAGTCGCCGAACCTGATTAAGATCCAACCCCAATCCTTCCACCACACGGCGGCCGTAGTCTTCGTCAGCTTTGAAAAAAATCGCCGCCTGTCGATACTGGATACGCTTGACGGCGTTGCCCAAATGGCTGACGATATTGCCGATCAGGTGATCCCGGTCGGTATCGTTCATCACATGGCGATAGAGATTGCCCGCCTGTACGAAATCGTCGTTGGGATGCGAAAAGCGATGGCGCGCGGCTTCTCCGGAAACATCAAGCGATGGCTCGCCTGCCGTCGGGTCGGGAGCTGGGCCGCCAAAACTGTTTGGCCAGTAATTCGGACCGCCGCCGCCGTTTGCGTCAAAGCGCATGAAGCCGTCCCGCTGATAATTGGCTTCCGGAGCGTTTTTCGGCGCATTTACCGGGAGGAGATGGTAGTTGGGTCCCAGCCGGTGAATGTGAGTGTCGTGATAGGAGAACAGACGCGCCTGCAGCATTTTGTCGGGCGATGCTGCAATGCCCGGTACCAGGTTGCCGGGGCAGAAAGCCGCCTGCTCAACCTCTGCATAGTAATTGGCAGGATTGCGATTCAAAACCAGCTTGCCCACTTCGATGAGAGGGAAATCGCCTTGGGGCCAGACTTTTGTGATGTCAAATATATCCCAATTGTAATCTTTGGCCTGTTCGGGGGTCATGATTTGCACTTTGAAGGTCCAGGAAGGGTATTCACCTTTTTCAATAGAGTCGAAAAGGTCGCGAGTGGCATGATCGGGGTCCTCGCCGGCAAGTTGCGTCGCTTCTTCACGCGTCAGGTTCTGGATGCCCTGATCGGTTTTGAAATGATATTGAACCCAGAAAGCTTCACCTTTTTGATTATACCACTTAAAAGTGTGGCTCGAAAAGCCGTGCATGTGTCGGTAACTTTTGGGCGTTCCTCTATCGGAGAAGAGTATCGTAACCTGATGAATGGATTCAGGGGTGAGTGACAAGAAATCCCAGAACATGTCGGCATTGGGCAGGTTAGTTGCCGGGTGCCGTTTCTGGGTGTGGATGAAGTCAGGAAACTTCAGCGGATCGCGGATGAAAAAGACCGGCGTGTTATTTCCGGTCATATCATAGTTTCCGTCCTCAGTGTAAAATTTCACGGCAAAGCCCCTGGGATCCCTTGCGGAATCCGCCGAGCCTTTTTCCCCACCCACAGTTGAAAAACGGGCAAAGACTTCGGTGCGCTTGCCGACTTCCGATAAGAACCGGGCTTTGGTGTACCGACTAACGTCTCCGGTGACCTCAAAGTAACCATAAGCACCGGCTCCCTTTGCATGGACTACTCGCTCTGGTATGCGCTCCCGGTCGAAATGAGCCAGTTTCTCAAGCAGATGGACATCCTGCATGAGCACGGGTCCACGGGAGCCGGCCGTCATGCTGTTTTGATCGTCAGCCACAGGAATTCCAAAGGCGGTGGTGAGGGTTTTTTTATCTTGAGCCATCGCTGATCTCCTCTTGTGTGAAAAAATTCTACAGGAATGCCCTACCCACTGTTCAGACGCTCAGTTGCTTCTCATCACCTCCTCTCTAACGATCTTATTTTCCCCTTGCCGATCTATTACTTTGCCGGTTTAACGCCATGACCCGTGTTAATGAGGTGCTGGCGGCTCATGAGGGACTATTCTACTGAATACTACCCTGTATTTTTAGCGACCTAGTATCTACTCCTATTGTTTTCCGCAACAACCTCCCTCAAGCTTTGTCCCTGATGATGTTCTGCAAATGCGGTTGACCGCTCGGGACGCTTAGAATTGGCAAAGCAAGCCGAGGAGCGTGGCAGAGCGCAATCGCTACGCCATCTTGGACCGGAAGTTGCTCCTATTCCTTCCGGCAATTATCGCAAATGCCCTCTAGGTGCACCACCTTGTCTAAGATAACAAACTTTTTTGCCATATCAGGAGGAACTTCAAGGGCATCATAAGCCTCGTTCCGAAAATCCACTATCCTCCCGCAACGGACGCATCTGAAGTGATGGTG
>JAVEVM010000657.1:0-3384 GCA_034005055.1 Desulforhabdus sp.
TTCGCTGGCAGGAACAATGGGCAAAGGTGGTGAAGGACTTGAGGCTGCCTGAAAATGCCATGCCGGTGGAGGTGAATACGGTCCTTGAGAGGCTTGAGGAGCTGTTCAAACGAATCGATAAGATAACGGCTCTGGACAGCAGGATTTCCGGCATCCTGCGCGACGGTGAAGAATTTGAGAAGGATGTGGCGGGTGTGACGGCGCTGGTCGCCCCTGATTTAGCCGGGCTGCCGGTGGAACAGGCGGTGGCTGAGCTAAACAGGCGGCTGCAGGATGCTCGAAAGGATTCCGCAACGCTAGCCGAGCTTACGAATCAGCAAAAGGAACGGGAAGAGACCATCAATAAAGCTCGCTCCATCATCCAGGATGCCGAATTGAAACTGAGAGAGCTATGCCGGGAAGCGAATTGCCTTCATTTCGATGAACTGGAAGAACTGGAAGAGCGCTCTGTTAAGGGGCAGAAAATAACGGACGACCTGAGCAGGATCGAGAAGCAGCTGCTCGATTACAGTGCAGGTGCGACTTTGGATACACTGATTCGGGAAACCGAAGAGGTTAGTGCGGATCTCTTGCCAGGGCAGATTGCCGAATTGGTCAGGCAAATCGAGGAAACGGAAAGCAGGCGAACAGAGCTTCTGGAGAATATCGGCAGGGAAAAAACCCGACTTGCCATGATGGACGGAGGCGCTGAAGCTGCCGAAGAGGCCGCCAAGGCGCAGACGATTTTAGCGGAGATCCGCGAACATGCTCACCGCTATATACGTCTTAAGCTTGCTTCAACAATCCTGAACCGCGAAATCGAACGCTATCGTTCCAAGAACCAGGATCCGTTGGTGAGAAGATCCGGTGAATTGTTTGCGCAACTGACGTTGGGCTCTTTCGTCAATCTCCAGCCTGATTTCAACGAAGCGGACGAGCCCATCCTTCTGGGTGTGCGCCCCAGCGGGGAACGGGTGGGTGTTCAGGGGATGAGCGACGGCACGCGCGATCAGCTCTATCTCGCCCTGCGACTCGCCAGTCTGGAAAAGTACCTGGAGCACAACGAGCCGATGCCGCTCGTTGTAGACGACATATTGATCAACTTTGATGACCGTAGAGCCGAAGCCACTTTGAGAATATTGGCCGAGCTTTCCCGGAGGACTCAAGTCATTCTTTTCAGCCACCACATCCATCTGATCGAGCTGGCACGTTCAGCTGCCTTGCCGTTCCAGAAGCAGGATCTTACCGCCCGAATCGATAGCGTGGAGCGCTGATTCGGCTAGGAGCTTGTCCGAGAATGCCTCTTTTGTCATTTCGAACGAAACGTAGCGTAGTGAGAAATCTGTAAAATCAGGCACTAGCAAGCACAAGATTTCTCGCCTTCAACTCGAAATGACAGTTCTCGGACAAGCTCCTAGCGGGTAGTGCCGGCACTCCTCGCAAAAAGCACTTCGCTTGCGTGCTTCAGATTCTCAAGTCCATCGTTCAGTGTGATGGATAGCCGAGCGAGAAGAGACTGCTGTTTGCTGCCGCTTTCCATTAAGGGAAGATTGGCGCAGGCTATGTGAAAAGCTCCCTGCAGGACGGCGCCCAGCAGTTCTTGAGCTACGTGCAGATCTGCGATCAAGTGCTTGCGACAATGGGTGCCCATATCAGAGCAGAGCGTAACAGCCTGTTGAGCCGTTAGCATGATTAACTCCGGGCACCGGACCAGCTCATGGAGGAAGGGCGACAGCTCGCTTGCACGCTTTCCCTGCTTTCTGGCTGCTGAAAACTCCAGGTAGGCTCGAACGTCATTTTCCCTTGCGCTTTCGAATTGCTCCGTCAGCCGATGTGCTTGCTCCAGCAAACGGGTCCAATACGAATGGGATTCACATTGCTGTGGATGACGGTTGGCTTCCAGGCGGAGGATTTTCACCATCAAAGCACAAGCAACCGAGCCTGCATACGCGGCTGCGGCACCGCCACCCGGATCCGGCCGAGGCTCTGCCAGTGCTGCAATAAACGACTCGCTCATCTTGGATATCCATTTCAGTTAGTGAGCTCACTGTGAGGCAAAACGTCCACCCGCTGAACTTCCCGCAGTGGGACTCGGACATTCAAACACCATCCATGGCTTCTTTGGGCATAAATGGCTCGTACCTGGATTCGAGTACATTTTGCAGGGTTTCGCCTAGATCCTTCAGGCTGTAAGGCTTGGCAATGACGCCGCTGAACCCGTACTGGCGGAAGCTTGACATGATTGGATCTGTATGGTAGCCGCTGGAAACAATCGCTTTAATTTCCGGATCAACCTGCCGCAGTTTTTCTAAAGCTTCCTTTCCTCCCATGCCGCCCGGAATGGTCAAATCCATGATGATTGCATCAAAGGGTTTACCGGCCAGGCTCGCCTCCGAGTAGATTGCTATGGCTTCGTTTCCATCACGAGCTGATGTTACATCGTAACCAAGCAGGTTGAGCATTTGTCCTACCAGATCTCGGATCGGTTCCTCATCATCCATGACCAGGATCTTGCCTTTCCCTGAATTCAGGGCGTAACTGTCGCCCTTTTCGGTCTCCTTGACAGGGCTCTTGTCGCTGGCGGGAAGATCGATATAGAAGGTTGTTCCCACATCCGGCTTCGAGTCCACTGCTATGATACCGTCATGTCGTTTGATAATGGAATAGGCCATGGAAAGCCCCAAGCCGCTGCCGCCTGGCTTAGTGGTGAAATAGGGGTCAAATATCTTGGCCAGGTTCTCCCTGGGAATGCCAATGCCTTGATCACTTAAGATGAGTCTGACGTATCGGCCAGTTTCTGAATTTCCGTGTTCCGGCTGTTCTAATACTATGTTTTTGAGGCTGATTTCGATCTCTCCCCCATTCGGCATCGCTTGACAGGCATTGATGATCAAATTGTTGATGACTTGGCTCATCTGTCCTGCATCGATCTCAACTGGCCATAGATCTCTGGATATGTGATAGGAGCATCTAACTTTTGAGCCCATCAGCGCAAACGATGAAGATTCCCTGACCAGATCCGCCATGGCTGCCGCTTTCTTTATAGGAGCGCCGCCTTTTGAAAAAGTCAGCAGCTGGTGAGTGAGATCCTTCGCTCTGCGGCAGGCTTTCTCAGCTTCCTCCAATCTGGAAGAAGCTTGTTCGTTAGAGCCAATCTGCATTTTGGCCAGATTCACATTCCCCAGAATTGTGGTTAGAATGTTATTGAAATCATGGGCAATCCCCCCAGCCAAAAGGCCTACCGATTCCAATTTTTGCGCTTTGGTGAGCTCTTCTTCTATCTTGATCTTTTCCGTGACATCCTTTGCAGAATGCACGATGCCGCTCAACTCTCCGTTCTCGTTGAAAATCGGCGAGGTCGTAACGAGAAATGTCTTGCCCAATCCGTAATGCTCGATCTCGCAG
>JAVEVM010000658.1:0-3379 GCA_034005055.1 Desulforhabdus sp.
ACCGGTTCCCGGTTCTCCTTCAGCGACGAAGAAGATATGGGTGACATCCCGGAACCCGACGACTATATGGACAAGCCTTTAAAACCAAAAGAGCTCCTGGAAAAAGTAGCCACCATCCTCAAGCGCTTCTCCTAAACTCGGTTCGACACGAAAACACTTTAAGGCGTGGAGCACGGCTGAGGCACAGCTGCATTCCCTAGGGGACAAATGTTGGATTCTGTCAAGGTACTTGTGATAGATGACGAAGAAATAGCGCGGATTTCTTGTCAGCGCGTTCTGAAGCGTGAAGGTATCCAGGTCACCTTGGCTGCCAGCGGTCGTGAAGGGTTGGACATTTTGATGCGTGATCCTCACGATCTGGTGCTTGTCGACCTCAAGATGCCGGAGATGGATGGTGTTGAGGTAGCCCGCCGCATTCAGCATTACGACAAGAACGTTGTGGTCATCATCATCACCGGTTACGCCACCATCGAGAGCGCGGTGGCGGTCATGAAGGAGGGGGCTTACGACTACCTGCCCAAGCCCTTTACTCCGGATGAGCTCCTGATCGTAGTCCGCCGCGGACTGGAAAAAAGACGGCTGGACCGGGAGTCGCGCGCCCTGCGCGAAGAAAAGGAAGCCATGGAGCGGAATTTCATCACCATGGTCACCCACCAGTTGCGCTCCCCTCTGGCTGCGATTTTCCAGTACATTGAAGTGCTCTTGAGCGACATCGGCGGGGAGCTGAGCGAGATCCAGCGGGAGATGCTGGAGCGGGCTCGGGAACGGCTTAACGGCTTGCTGCAGCTGATCAACGACTGGCTTGACATGAGCCGAATCCAAACCGGAGAAATCCTGCACCGTTCGCAGCCGGTCAAGCTCTCGGGATGCGTGGATGCGGCCCTGGCCGGTGTGGAGTTGGCGGCGAAGGAAAAAAATGTGCAAATTATCACAAAGATCCCCGCCGATTTGCCCGAGGTGCACGCCGATACCGACACCTTCCGCGAAGTTTTGAGCAACGTAATTTCCAATGCCATCAAATACAACCGGATCGATGGCAGCGTGACCATCAGCGCCCGTCAAGAGCCCGAATGGATCGTATTGGAAGTTGCAGACACCGGGCCGGGTATTGACGAAAAAGAGATCCCTTTTATTTTCGATCAATTCTATCGAGGTAAGGGGAAAGAAATTCGCAACCAGCAGGGCACCGGCCTGGGCCTGGCCATCGCCCATAAAATTGTGCGCGCTCACGGCGGCAAGATTGAAGTACGCAGCCAGTTGGGCAAGGGATCGGTGTTTTCGATCTTCCTCAATCGAGCGGCCCCGGCAATGAGTTGATGACTATGCGACATTTTTCACTTGACTGGGAGCTAACTTTGTGACAAGAATCACCGCCCAGTAGGGTCTAGTTCAGATAAATCCAGCTTTTGGCAAATAACCAGCCAGGTGGATGGAGGAAGTAAATGGAGTTCAATCTACAAGATGTAGATGCGATCATCGATCAGTGGGGACCTACGCCGGCTTCTTTGTTACAGATCATGTTGGATATCAATCATCGCTACAACTACCTCCCCAAGGAAAGCATCGATAGAGTGGCGAAGCGGTTGCGTATGCCTGTCAGTCAGGTGTTCGGAGTCGCCAACTTTTTCAAGGTGTTCAGCCTCACGCCGCGCGGGCGGGTCATCATGCACGTTTGCACCGGCACGGCCTGCCACGTAAAAGGCGGACCAAAGATAATCGAGCGTCTCGTGCAGGAAGTCAATTTGCATCCTGGAGAGACGTCGGAGGATCTTTTCATGACGCTGGAGACGGTCAACTGCGTTGGTGCATGTGCTTCGGCGCCGGTAGTTGTGGTAGGAGATGCCACCTACAGTGAAGTCACGCCCAATAAGGTATCTGCCTTGGTAAAGGGATTAAAAGAGCAAGAGGCTCAACGGAGTTAACATGAAGCGGCTCAATAACATTCAAGATCTAGACGCTCTACGTCAGCAGATCCTGGAACAAAGGAAATCGATTCGAAAGCGGATCAGGATATGTGGTGGGCCGGGGTGCCATTCTGGCGGAGGGGATCGCCTGATTCCAGCTTTCCAAGAGATACTGGAAGAAAAGAAGGTGGCTCACGAATACATGGTGACCCAAACGGGGTGCCACGGCTTTTGTGCTCGCGGCCCGATCGTGGTGATAGAGCCGGAAAATATCTTTTATGAGCGGGTTGGTACGGACCGTGTGCCCGAGATCTGCGAGCGTTCGGTAATCGGCGACGAGTTGGTGGAAGATCTCCTGTACGTGCATGAAGAGACGGGCGAGAGAATCGTTCGTGAAAAGGATATCCCTTTTTATGCCAATCAGGAGCGCATAACTTTTAACGATACCGGGCTTAACTGGTCCACCGAAATCGACGACTACATATCGCGTGGCGGATATTCCGCTTTGGCCAAAGTTCTCTCCGGGATGAAACCGGAGGAAGTCATTGAAGAGGTGAAGATTTCCGGTCTCCGCGGACGAGGCGGCGGCGGGTTTCCCGCGGGCGTGAAATGGGAGTCCTGCCGGAAGTCTCATGGGGATGTCAAATACGTGATCTGTAACGCCGACGAAGGCGACCCCGGTGCATATATGGATCGGGCTCTGCTGGAAGGCAATCCGCACCAGGTTATTGAAGGCATGATCATCGGTGCATATGGCATCGGGGCTTGTGAGGGTTACCTCTACTGCCGTTACGAATATCCGCTCGCCGTCAAGCATGCTAACAGGGCGCTGGACCAGGCGAGGGAATATGGGCTGCTCGGCAATAATATCCTCGGAACTGACTTCAGCCTGGATATGTTCGTAAATCGAGGCGCGGGAGCCTTTATTTGTGGTGAATCTACCGCACTCATGGCTTCGCTCGAGGGCAAGCTGGGCGAGCCGCGCGGCAAGCATATCCACACCGTTGAAAAGGGGCTGTGGAACCGACCAAGCAACCTGAACAATGTTGAAACCTGGGCCAGCGTTCCCCTGATCATCAATAATGGCGGCAAATGGCTCGCTTCCATCGGTACCGAGCGTAGCAAGGGAACCAAGATTTTTTCGGTGGTGGGAAAAATTAACAACACCGGATTGGTGGAAGTATCGATGGGAACTCCGCTGCGTAAAATCGTCTACGATATAGGCGGTGGAATCCCCGGAGGTAAAAGATTCAAAGCCGTGCAGACGGGTGGACCTTCCGGGGGGTGCGTCCCGGAGAGCCTCATCGACCTCGCCGTGGATTTCGAGCAGTTGAAGAAAGCCGGCTCCATGATGGGCTCCGGGGGCAGGATTGTTATGGACGAAGACACCTGCATGGTGGATGTCGCCCGCTACTTTCTCAACTTCCTGGTGCAGGAATCGTGCGGCAAGTGTGTTCCATGCCGCGTCGGAGTGA
>JAVEVM010000659.1:0-3371 GCA_034005055.1 Desulforhabdus sp.
ACTATGCCGATTCCATTCTCGATCTCTTTGCCGCTCTGGATATCAAACTGGAAGAGGTCCCCGACTGGAATTGCTGCGGTGCCACCGCGGCTCATAGCATTCATCACCAGGCAAGCATAGATCTTGCGGTACGCAATCTCCGCCTCGCCTCTACCCTGACGAATCCCGATATGCTTGTACCCTGCGCGCTTTGCTACAATCGGCTGAAAACAGCCGCAAAAGAGCTGCAAAGCGGCCGAGGCCGGCATGATCCAGGCGAATTTGCGTCCGGAATTCCGAAAATCTGGGACCTGGCCAATTACTTCGCCGACGAGAACAACCTCGGAACGATCGAGGCCCGCGTCCGCCGACCGCTCGAAGGGCTGCGGGTTGTCTGCTACTACGGTTGCATGGCCAGCAGGCCGCCGTTCATAACCGATGCCAAAGAATATGAGAATCCCCAGAGCATGGACCGAATCGTCGGCGTGCTCGGCGCGACGCCGATTCTGTGGCCGTTCAAGACCGATTGCTGCGGTGCCAGTCTATCGCTGTCGCGTCCGGACATTGTCTATCAAATGGTGACCAGGCTCTACGAGATGGCGGAGCGGCTGGGGGCTCAGGCAATCGTGGTCTCCTGCCAGATGTGCCAGGCCAATCTCGATATGTGTCAGGAAAAACTTGAAGCGCTCGGGGGTCGAAGATTCGCCATTCCCATCATTTATTTCACCGAGCTGATCGGGTGGGCGCTGGAGCTGAAGAATGTCTCCAGTATTCTTTCCCGACATTTCGTCGATCCCCGTCCGCTGTTGGAAGGCGGCTGGGGCGCAGGGGCGGGGAAAGCGAAACAGGGTGCCGCACAACAGGCTGTGAGGATCTGACGGACGGATGTCGGATCTTGGAAATATCGAGAGCTACGAGGTAATAACGCCATGCGCGAGCGGGAAAAAATAGGCGCGGTGACTATCGTCGGTGGCGGCATCGCGGGTATTCAAAGCGCCCTGGACATTGCCAATTCGGGGTTCAAGGTCTACCTGGTGGAAGAGCAGCCCAGTGTAGGGGGCACCATGGCCCAGCTGGATAAGACCTTTCCCACCAACGACTGTTCTTCCTGCATGATGGGGCCAAAGCTGGTGGAGCTGGCCAATCATCGCAATGTGGATATCCTGGCCTATTCCGAGCTGCTGGACGTCACCGGGGAGCCCGGCAACTTCAAGGCCGTCGTCAGGAAAAAGGCCCGGGCGGTGGATCCGGAAAAATGCGTCGGCTGCGGTATTTGTGCCGCCAAGTGTCCGATCAGGGTGCCCGATCCCTTCAACTGCGATCTGTGCGAGCGCAAGGCGATCACCGTCCTGTTCCCGCAGGCGGTCCCGCATGTCTACACCATCGATAAGGAGCACTGCCTCTACTTCACCAAGGGCAAATGCCGCATCTGCCAAAAGGTCTGCAAAAACGACGCAATCCGCTACGATCAGCAGGACGAAATCGTTCAGCTGGATACCGGAGCGGTCATTCTGGCGGGCGGCTTCAAGCCCTTCGACCCTCGCCTCAAACCGGAATACGGCTACGGCTTGTGGCCCAATGTGGTGACCAATCTCGAGTACGAGCGCATTCTGTCCGCGGCCGGGCCTTTTCATGGACATATCCAGCGCATATCCGACGGGCGCAAGCCCGACCGCGTTGCCTGGATCCAGTGCGTCGGATCGCGCGACGTGAGCATCGGCCAGGATTATTGCTCGTATGTCTGCTGCATGTACGCCACCAAACAGGCAATGATCACCAAAGAGCACGAGCCCGATATCGAAACGACCATATTCTACATCGACATGCGTGCTCAGGGAAAAGGCTTCGATCGCTTCTACGAACGAGCGCGCAACGAGTCCGGAGTGCGCTACATCCGCTCCATGGTCTCAAGAATCGTTCCGGTTCCCGAGACCAATCGCCTGCAGATCGATTACATCGACCCTCGAGACGGCTCAAAGCGCGAAGAGTTTGACCTGGCGGTCCTTTCGCTCGGGCTTTGCGCGCATCCCTCCTCGATAAAGCTGGCTACCAGGTTGGGCGTCGAGCTCGATCGTCACGGGTTCTGCAAAACCAACCCGCTGGATCAAGTGGAGACATCACGGCCCGGTATTTATGTCTGCGGTGTTTTCCAGGGTCCCAAGGACATTCCCGAAACGGTCCAGCAGGCAAGCAGTGCAGCGGCTCGTGCCACGGCATTGCTGGCCGACAGCAGAGGCTCCTTAGTCAGGGCCAAAGCGAAGCCGGTGGAGGAGCGTGACGTGAGCGGCGAACAGCCGCGCGTCGGTGTCTTTGTCTGTCATTGCGGGATCAATATCGCCGGGGTAATCGAAGTAGAGCAGGTGGCCGCTTATGCCAGGTCCCTTCCCGGCGTGGCTTATGCCTCCGATTGCATGTTTGCTTGTTCCACCGAACAGCAGAAGGAGATCAAGCGGGCGATCGATGAGCACCGCCTCAATCGCATCGTGGTCGCTTCCTGCACCCCCAGGACCCATGAGCCCCTGTTCCGCAACACACTCAAGGAAGCAGGGCTTAACCCTTATCTGTTCGAGCTGGCCAACATTCGCGAACAGGATTCCTGGGTGCACCAGAAGGAGCCGCAGCCGGCAACGGAAAAGGCGAAAGATCTGGTACGCATGGCGGTCTCCCGTATTTCGCTGCTGGAGCCCTTGCGCGATCTGAGCTGTGACGTGGAGCAGAGTGCGCTCGTCATAGGCGGCGGGCTGGCGGGGCTCACGGCTGCTCTGGGCATAGCGGAAGAAGGGTTCTATTCGGTTTTGGTTGAAGCAAGCGATGAGCTCGGCGGCAATGCCAGGACGCTCCATTACACCGAAGACGGAGCCAGGCCGGCCGAATACGTGCAAGAGCTCATTGCAAAAGTAGAGGCGCACCCGCTCGTTTCCGTATACAAAGAGGCCAGGATCGTTTCGCTCATGGGCAGCTGCGGCGATTTTACGACGCTTCTCTCCATCAAGGGAAGGAACCGGCAGGTCAGCCATGGTGTGGTGATTGTGGCTACGGGCGGAACCGAATACAAGCCGACCGAATACGAATACGGCAAAGATCCGCGGATTGTGACTCAAAAAGAGCTTGAAGCAAAGTTGATGGCTGAGCCCGATCGAGCCGAACAACTGCGGGATGTGGTGATGATCCAGTGTGTCGGCTCCCGCGAGCCGGATCATTCCTATTGCAGCCGCGTCTGCTGTATGGCGGCCATCAAGAACAGCCTGAAGCTCAAAGAGCTCAATCCCCGCATCAATATATCGGTTCTTTATCGAGACATCCGCTCCTTTGGCTTCAAAGAGCAATTCTATCAGCAGGCAAGGCGCAAAGGGGTGCGCTTCTTCCGATTCGAGACTGATAAAAAACCGCAG
>JAVEVM010000660.1:0-3367 GCA_034005055.1 Desulforhabdus sp.
CATATTTTCATACAGTTTATCTTCATCAAAAGAGATCTTACCAATCGGCACGTGCAGGTTGGCAGTCTTATCCACACGGAATTCAACACGGCCGGCTTTGGATTCAGTGATGACACGCCCCAAATCTTCAGCGGGTACAACAGTTCCAGCCTTCGGGTTGGGCATCAAGCCTCTAGGGCCCAAAACACGACCCAGGCGGCCTACCTTGCCCATCATATCTGGTGTAGCAATAGCCACATCAAAATCCGTCCATCCTGACTGAATTTTGTTGAGGATCTCATCATCATCTGCAACATAATCAGCGCCGGCTTCTCTAGCCATTGTCGCGCCATCGCCTTGGGCGAAGACCAAAACGCGCACCGACTTACCCAGACCATGCGGCAAGACGACCACGTCGCGTACTTGCTGGTCTGCATGACGTGGATCTACACCTAAACGGATATGGACTTCGACGGTTGAATCAAACTTCGCAAAGGAAGTCTCTTTAGCCAGCTTAACCGCTTCGGCCGGAGCATAATTCTGATCGCGGTCTACCTTCGCTGCAGCTTCTAAATATTTCTTTCCATGTTTTGCCATGATTTCTCCTTTGTGGTACATGCGGGTAAATCATTTACCCTCCCACAGGCAACTAGTCTACTATCTCCAGACCCATGTTACGGGCTGTACCTTCAATTTGGCGCATAGCACCTTCAATATTGATCGCATTCAGATCTTTCATCTTTAATTCAGCAATCTCGCGCACCTGAGCTCGGGTGACTTTCCCTACTTTTTCTTTTGGCGCTTGTGAAGAACCCTTGGCAACTCCAGCGGCCTTCTTAAGAAGGACCGAAGCTGGCGAGGTTTTCAAAATAAAGGTGAAAGAACCATCTGTAAAAATGCTGATTTCAGCAGGTACAATTTCTCCCATACGGTTTGATGTACGGGCATTGTACTCTTTGCAGAAAGCCATCAAATTGATCCCATGACCCGCTAAAGCTGGACCGATGGGGGGCGCCGGGTTTGCCTTACCGGCTGCGATCTGCAAACGAACAATTGCTTTAAGTTTCTTTGCCACAGTTACTCTCCTTCGTGGTATTTACGGGTGAAAAGGGTCACCCTCCCACTAATTTTGCGACGACCATTTTCCAACAATCGCCAGTTTATGCCTTTTCTACTTGTAAGAAATCCAACTCGACCGGTGTTTCACGACCGAAGAAATTCACCATCACGCGCACTTTAGCGCGTTCCATATCGATCTCGTCAACAGTGCCGCGGAAATCGTTGAACGGTCCATCGACAATCCGCACTCTCTCGCCAGGCTTAAAGGTTACCTTGATGCGCGGCGCTTCAGCTTCCATACGCTTCAAGATCTGAGCGACCTCTTCTGGCCTCAGCGGTGTCGGTTGGTTACCCATTCCCACAAAACCTGTAACCCCCGGCGTGTTACGAACCACATACCAAGATTCCTCAGAGAGGATCATATTAACCAGGATATACCCGGGAAACACGCGCCGTTCAACCGTACGCCGTTTTCCTTCTTTGACCTCAATCTCTTCCTCAGTGGGGACAACCACATCAAAGATTTTATCTTTCATCCCCATAGTTTCAATGCGCTGCTCTAAATTATGGCGAACCTTATTCTCATAACCAGAATAACAATGTACAACATACCAGGCCCGTTCATCATCCGACTGGATTTCTCCTTCTGATGTGTCGGCAAAATCCTGGAAATCAAAATCGTCCGTCAACAGATCATCTGTTTCGGCTTTTAATTCATCGTCCGTATTTTCAAATGATGTCTTGGACGGATCGTCCTTCTCAAAAAAATCCATAAGGCTTACTTCCTGTTTCTCAAGAACGGTTATGTCGCCATAGGTCTGTCGCCATTGGAGAGCGCACCATCCTCACAGCCTACCGAGAGTCTTCTAACTAAGTCAGGATCAAAGCAAATAGTTGGGTAAAAATATAATCCAACAGTCCCAACAAAGCACTCATACTCAGGGTAACAATCAGAACCACAATCGTCAGATTTGTGGCTTCTTTTCGGGTAGGCCAAGAGACTTTACGCAGCTCACCTATGGTTTCGTTAAAGTAGCGCTTAATCGCATTGGGTTGCTTCCGAGCAACGGCTTTTTCTTCTTTAGCCACGAAAATCTCCTTCCGGAAAATTCCGAAAAAATAAAATCTCACTTCGCTTACGGGCAAAACGCCGCCTTAAGAGACGGCGTTGCTCCGATCCAGGCAGGCCAGGCAGGAATCGAACCCACAACCCCCGGTTTTGGAGACCGGTGCTCTGCCAAATTGAGCTACTGGCCTAAACCATTCTGCCGGACAGTTTAGCAGCCGCCTAATGCCAAAAATCTGGCTCATGCGCTGTCCGGCTATGGACACAATCTACTTTGTCTCGCGATGCGACGTGTGCTTGCGACAGCGACGACAAAACTTCTGCAACTCAAGGCGCCCCGGGTCGTTGCGCCTATTCTTCTCAGTTGTATAATTGCGCTCTTTGCATTCTGTGCAAGCCAGCGTAATTACGGGGCGAACATCTTTTTTGGATGCCATAAAAATCTCTTACTGCCGCCACATCCCTGCGGGGCAACTCCTTCCAAAACTTATTCAATAATCTTTGTGATCACGCCGGCGCCTACAGTCAGACCGCCTTCGCGAATAGCAAACTTCGAGCCCTGCTCCAGCGCTACCGGTACAATCAATTCCACTTCCAGGTTCACGCTATCTCCAGGCATTACCATCTCTACGCCTTCCGGCAGCTTGATGTTACCAGTCACGTCCATCGTTCGAATATAGAATTGCGGCCGGTATCCGGTGAAGAAGGCTTTGTGCCGCCCTCCTTCGTCTTTCCTCAGCACGTATACTTCGCTCATAAACTTGGTGTGCGGCGTAATGCTCTTCGGTTTGGCTATCACCATACCGCGTTCCACATCCGTGCGCTCAATACCGCGCAGCAACAGACCGCAGTTATCGCCAGCCATACCTTCTTCCAAAGACTTGTGGAACATTTCCACGCCCGTCACAACCGAGCTCATGCTCTTCTCACGCAACCCGACGATCTCTACCGGGTCGCTAACTTTGATGCGCCCACGATCCACACGTCCGGTCACCACCGTACCGCGCCCCTTGATCGAGAACACGTCTTCCACCGGCATCATGAACGGTTTGTCTACATCTCGCACTGGCTCCGGAATGTATTCGTCCACCACCCGCAACAGTTCCTTGATGCTCGCATATTCCGGCGCATCCAGGTCTTTGCTCGTGCTTTCCAACGCTTGCAAGGCACTCCCACGCACAATCGGCGTCGTGTCCCCAGGAAATTCATATTCGTTCAATAACTCGCGCAGCTCTAACTCTACCAGTTCCAATAGCTCCGGAT
>JAVEVM010000661.1:0-3366 GCA_034005055.1 Desulforhabdus sp.
CCCTCCAACTTGCGAAAACAGTGGTACCAGGAACTTCAGGAGAAATTCTTTCTCCCATGTCTTATCCTTGAAAGCCGCTCCTATAAACAGGCCCAGAAGGCCGGGGCTCTGCGTCCGTTCGTAGCCAACGAAATAGTCCTCTGTTCCTATCAATTCGCCAGACTGAAGGCCGACGAGCTTCACTCGATCAATTGGGATCTGGTGGTGATCGACGAGGCCCACCGTCTGCGCAACGTCTACAAGCCGGGCAATGTGATCGCCCGCACTCTGCGCGACGCTCTCCGGGATTCTCCCAAGCTGTTGCTAACGGCTACCCCGCTGCAAAACTCCCTGCTCGAACTTTTCGGCCTGGTCAGTATTATCGATGATCGGGTGTTCGGTGATCTCCCCAGCTTCCGTGAGCAGTTTGCCCGGCTCGACCATCTGAGCTTCGATGCCCTCAAGGCACGTCTGCGCCCGGTCTGCCATCGCACCCTGCGGCGTCAGGTGACCGGTTACATCAAATACACTCAACGCTTACCGCTGGTGCAGCCCTTCACCCCGGGGGAGAGCGAAAACCGGCTCTATCATCTGGTTTCCGACTACCTGCAACGGGATAATCTACAAGCCTTGCCCGCCAGCCAGCGCTCGCTGATGACCCTGGTGCTGCGCAAGCTGCTGGCGTCGTCGACCTTTGCCATCGCCGGTGCCCTCGACACCATCGCCCGCCGACTCAAAGAGAAGCTCAGCCAGAAGCCAGAAACAGAGTTACTTGAAGATGAGCTGGATCAGGATTTTGAAGCGCTCGATGAGATCGCCGAAGAGTGGTCGGATGATGCGGACGAAGCCCCCTTAACTGCTTCGGATTGCCAAACCATCCAGCGTGAGTTGGATGATCTGGAAGTCTTTCGCGATCTGGCCCTGTCTATCACCCACAACGCCAAGGGGGATGCCCTGCTTACGGCGCTGGAGGTGGCCTTTGCCCGGGCTGATGCTTTGGGGGCCGAGCGCAAGGCGATTATTTTTACCGAATCCCGCCGCACCCAGGATTACCTGGTTCGGGTGCTGAATAACAGCCCCTTTGCCGCTGGCCTCGTGCTGTTCAACGGTTCCAACAATGATGAGCGTTCGAAGCAGATCTACACCGACTGGCAAGAACAGCATAAGGAAACTGACCGGATCACCGGCTCGCGCACGGCGGATATGCGCTCGGCGCTGGTCGATTACTTCCGCGAAGAGGGGCAGATCATGATCGCCACCGAAGCCGGGGCTGAAGGGATCAACCTTCAGTTCTGCTCACTGGTGGTTAATTTTGATCTTCCTTGGAATCCGCAACGGATCGAGCAGCGCATCGGCCGCTGTCATCGGTACGGCCAGAAGCACGACGTGGTGGTGGTCAACTTCCTCAATCAGAACAACGCCGCCGATCAGCGGGTCTTCCAGTTGCTGGCCGAGAAGTTCTCGCTGTTCGAGGGGGTCTTCGGTGCCAGTGACGAGGTGTTGGGCGCCATCGAATCGGGGGTCGATTTTGAAAAACGCATCGCCAAAATTTACCAGAGCTGTCGCTCCCAGGCGGAGATCGATGCCAGTTTCGATCAGTTACAGACCGAACTCTCGGTACAGATCACCGAGACAATGTCCCAGACCCGGCAGCAACTGCTGGAAAATTTTGATGAAGAGGTACACGAAAAGCTACGCGTCAACCTGCGTAACAGTGAAAACTATCTGAACCGTTACGAACAGATGCTGATTGCTCTCACCCAACACGAGCTGGCAGAGCACGCCCAGTTTGTCGATGGCACTTCCTTTACCCTCTTACAGAATCCCTATGGACATGAAGCCCAGATTCCCCTCGGGCGATATGAATTGCCGCGCCGTTCGGGCGAAGCGCACTACTATCGGCTTGGCCATCCATTGGCGGTCCATGTGCTGGAAGCAGCCAAGTCGCGTGAGCTGACCCCCGCCGAAGTGGTTTTTGATTACACGGCTCATCCCACCCGGATTTCGGTGCTTGATCCCTTGGTTGGTCAGCAGGGGACGCTGATTGCGTCACTGTTGACGGTCGAGTCGCTCGGTCAGGCGGAGGATTATCTGTTGGTCACCGCTGCGACAGATCAGGGTGTTTTGCTGGATAAGGAACAAACCAGTCGATTACTAACTGTTTCAGCGCGGGTTTCTGACCCGCGTGTGGCAGAGGTCGGGAACGGTTTACTTGCTTCTGAACTTGAGCGGCGCAAAGCAAACATCCTTCAGGAGGTGTCTGAGCGGAACGCCGCCTTCTTTGAGGCCGAAGCCAACAAGATCGACAGTTGGGCGGATGATCTTAAGGTTGGCCTGGAGCGGGAGATCAAGGAATTCGACCGGCAGATCAAAGAGGCGCGGCGTTCAGCCGTTTCGGCTTTGACGCTGGAAGAGAAACTTGAGGTGCAGAAGCAGATTCGCCATCTGGAAGGTCAGCGGAATTCCAAGCGACGGGCGCTGTTTGAGGCGCAGGATGAGATTGATTCGAAGCGTGAAATCTTGATCATGGAGATTGAAGGGAAGTTGCAGCGAACGGAATCCATCATAAAGCTCTTCGTCATTCGCTGGTGCCTGGTATAGGCTCGCGATTTATAGAGGGGAAATTCAGCAGAAAGCGGGAGAAAAATGTCTGAAAAATCATTGCCGGTCAAAGGAAATGTCTCGTTCGAAGACTTGAAGAGCCTGAATGAGCATGGGGCGGAGTTTTGGAGTGCCCGGGAGCTGCAACCACTATTGGGATACAAGCAATGGCGACGATTTGAGGATGCCATAAAGAGAGCGGTAACTTCCTGTAAACAATCTGGAAATGAGCCGAATTATCACTTTGCCGGCGCCGGCAAACCGATCAAAGGGGGAAAAGGCGCCGTGCAGGTTGTGGACGACTACCATCTATCCCGCTTTGCCTGTTATCTCATTGCCCAGAATGGTGATCCGCGTAAAGAAGAAATTGCCGCTGCTCAAAAATATTTTGCTATTCAGACACGTCGCCAGGAAATGTCTGATGTCTTGACCGCAGATCTCGAACGGCTGGAAATCCGCAAACAGACCAGTGAGGAATTCAAGGCCCTGTCCGGGGCTGCGCGTGAGGCAGGTGTGCAAGACCGGATGTTCGGCATCTTTCACGATGCCGGCTACAAGGGTTTGTACGGTGGGCTTGGTAATGCCGCCATAAAGCAGAAAAAGGACATTCCGAAAAAAGACAACCTGATGGATCGGATGGATACTACCGAACTGGCGGCTAACCAGTTTCGTATGACTCAAACGCGGGACAAGTTGGCGCAAGGTCAAGTGAAGGATCAGCAACAGGCAATTCGGACCCATGAGGCCGTAGGGAAAGAAGTCCGGGAGGCTATCAAGAGGATTGGT
>JAVEVM010000662.1:0-3361 GCA_034005055.1 Desulforhabdus sp.
CGATTGGAACACCGATATCCTTGAAACCGATATGCTTGAGCCCGGAGTCTTTGATGGCTTCGAAAACATCCAGGCAGTCCTCGACGGTCAAGTCGTGCCGGGTCAGCATAAAAATGAAATCCATTATGTGGCTCCTTGAATCCACGGCCGAATCAGGCAAGTATAAAGCCCCGACAATTTTGCAGAGTATACGTCGATTGTCCACAACAATACACAATGCCTTCTTTGAGCATGGATCGAGGGATTTGGACCGCTCTGTTGTTTTCGAAAGCTCTGCCACGCCATTCGGCGAAAACACAGCTCATTTCAGGTTGGGAAACGGCGCTGCATCTCGGATTCTTGACCTGCGGCAACCTGGCCATAACTAGAGCTTTACAGGTTTCGATTTTTCCACTATGCCCTACCTCGAAGGAGGAGTCCCATGAAAAGATGTGAACGGTTACGGTCGAAATTTAAGGCAGGTTCTGTGTGGCTTTCTCTGATGCTGGCGCTCGCCGTCCTCGGCTGGGTGCAACCGGCACTCTGCTGGAGCCTCAAGGAGGCCGCCGCGCCCTATCGAGGGGCCGCCATAAGGACCATCGGCGAGGCCTTACCGCCTTTGGAAGCCCTGGATAAGCTCAAGGAAAGATTCACCGAGGAGACAGGGATCAAAGTCATTATCGAGCAATATGCACACGAAGAAGCGGTCGATAAGGTCATGTTGGACCTCAATTCGCGTACCGGCCGCTACGACTTCATCATTCAGCCCCACCGGGAGCTTGGCCGTTTTGTGGAAAACAACCACGCGATTTCCATCACCCGGTTCACCGAAGATCCTAAGCTCAACAACCCCGATTTCCACCCCGAAATGGAGCTCTACAACAAACTCTGGAAGGAAATCTCCTGGTATAACGACCAGCCCTACGGATATCCGTTCACGGCCATCACCATGTTCCTGTGGTATCGAGCTGATCTGGTCAATGACCCCGAAGAGCGGGAAGGATTCAAAGGCAAATACGGCTACGATCTCAAACAACCGGAAACCTGGGACGAGTACAAAGACATGGCCGAATGGTTCACCCGGCCGACAGAAGGATTTTTCGGCACCGCCATTCAGGGCAAGCGTCATGTCGCCTTGTGGTATGAATGGCTGAATTTCCTTTACAGCTTCGGCGGGGATGTGCTCGAAGCAGCCAGGGGCTGCGAATACGGCCCGATTGTTGTGAACAGCCCGGAAGCCGTGGCATCTTTGGACTATTACAAAAGCCTGATCCAGTACTCTCCTTCCGACACCATGAACTATGACTGGGACGGCGTTATGGCCGCCATGCAGCAGGCCAGGATTTTCCAGTGCATCATGTGGAACGACGCCACCTATGCGGTGGAAGATCCCAAGCAGAGCACGGTAGCGGGCAAGATGGGGTTCGGTTTGGTGCCTCAGGGCAAGGGCGGCAAAGTAGGACAAGTGGAGGGCTGGTCCTATCTCATTCCGGCAACCTCAAAGAACAAAGAGGCCGCTTTCCTCTTCATCCAATGGGCCCTCCAATATCAGCAGCAATTATACCAGCAGCTTAACGGCGGTGCTTCACCCAGACCCGATGTTTACGCCAACCCGGAAGTGAAAAAGCTCGCTTACACCAAGGCGGCTATGGAAACCAACGCGGTGACCAGACCCAAGGCGACTTTTCCCGAATCTCCGCAGATGACTGATATACTGGTGCTCGCCTTAAGCGACGCCCTGTCCGGCCAGAAGTCCTCCAAACAGGCACTGGACTGGGCTGCAGTGGAGATCCACAAGCTCCTCGGGGAGAAGGTGCCCTTGAAGTTCCCGGTGAAGTGACAGCTTCGGTTCCGTCACATGTTCTCGGAACAGTCTCTCACGTTTTCCATTACAGCGGGAATTGAGGGGTTATGAATACGATGCGCAAGATCATTCAATTGGAGAAAGGCAAGTGATCGCAGGCTGGAGGCAGATTTTTTTTGACAAAGGGGTCGGGCCGCTGTTTCTGGGCCCCTCGCTCATCATGCTGATCGCTCTGCTGGTTGGCCCCTTTTTGTGCATGGTGGCCGTCTCCTTCACCGACCTGAGCTTCGCCATACCTGATCGCGGCGGCAACTTTGTCGGGCTTGACAACTATCGCAAGCTCATTCGCAACGACCCGATTTTCTGGCAGAGCTTCCGGACCACCCTCAAATTCGTCGCCGCCGCGGTAAGTGTGGAGTTTTTGCTGGGATTCGGGCTGGCTCTGGTGCTGTTTCATTTCATAAAGAGGAACCGAGTATTGCTCACGCTTATCCTGCTTCCCATGATGCTGGCCCCGGTGGCCGTCGGGCTGATGTGGAAGCTGCTGCTGCAGGGTGAGTTCGGAATGCTGACCTACTATGCCCGCCAGCTTGGGGTACTTGGCGCTCAGACCGCCCCGTTGTCCAGTTATTCGCTGGTTCTTCCCGCCATAATCCTGATCGACGTGTGGGAATGGACCCCTTTTGTCGCACTCGTTCTGCTCGCCGGCTTGCTGAGTCTGCCGCGGGAGCCTTATGAGGCTGCAATCATCGACGGCGCAGGGCCGATCCGCGTTTTTTTTGACGTTACCTTGCCTCTGTTGCGGCCCATCATCGCTTTGGTGGTTTTGTTGCGGAGCATCGATGCCTTCAAGGAGTTCGATAAAGTCTTCATCCTGACTGGAGGCGGACCGGGCCTGGCCACTGAATTGCTCGCCATCTACACCTGGCGCATCAACTTCCGCCACTGGGATTTCGGCTACGGCTCGGTGGTGGCTTTTATGGTTTACCTCATGGTGCTCATCCTCTGCTCGCTGTTTTACAAGGCGATGGGCCGGCGACAGGAGGGCAAGGCGCGATGAACAGGGCCTGGAGAAATTTCGCCATCGGGGTGGTCCTGGCGTTGATAATCATATCACTGACGCCTTATCTTTGGATGTTCCTGGCATCGGTTAAAACCAGAGTCGACGCTCTCGCCGCCACCCCGCAATGGTTTTTTGCACCCACTTTGGAGCATTATCGGACGGTTTTCGTCCAAAAGCATTACCTGCCCCTGGTGGGCAACAGCATCATGGTGGCTTCCGGGACCACTCTGCTCTCCCTGCTGGTCGGCACGCCTGCAGCGTACGTATTCGCCAGGCATCAGTTTGCGGGCAAAGAGGATCTTTTCTTTTTCTTTCTCACGACGCGCATGGCTCCGGCAGTTTCCGTGGTGGTCCCTATGTTTTTGCTGTTCGGCAAGCTGGGCCTGCTTGACTCCCTTTATGCGGTGATTCTGGCGCATTCTTCTTTCAATTTAAGCCTGGTGGTCTGGATGATGCGCAGCTTTTTCGAAGAAATCCCGCCGGAAGTGGACGAAGCAGCCCAGATGGACGGCAAT
>JAVEVM010000663.1:0-3361 GCA_034005055.1 Desulforhabdus sp.
CCTTCGCTGCTGTCGCCTGCGGTGAGCCTCGCGACAAAGTTAGCAGAATCCCCTTCCAGGGAATAGACATAGACAGCACCGGTGTCCTCCACTTCCGCAGTATCCGCCCTCCGGGCGCCAACCACCAGCAGATTCCCGGAAATCGCAATTGAAAACCCAAAATTATCATTCTTGTTTCCATCATCGGGTACTACTTTTGCGATCTCTTGCCATTCATTCCCTGACTGGCGGAAGAGGTACACAGCTCCGGCAGCATCGGGATCAGCGTTACGGGCACCTATCGCAACCAGGCCACCCTGGACAGCTACGGACTGGCCAAAATACGCACTTGAGGTGGGGTCACTTGCCGTTAGTTTTTGCTGGAAGGTCCAGCTGCCGCCCTTGAAAAGATAAACATACGCGCCACCGACGTCCGAGGCATTTTGGCTCTCTTTTCGTGCCGTTACAAGCAGGAGGCTGCCCTGAACTGCAAGGGCGCGCCCGAAATTATCCTCGGCTTCAGGAACAGGAGAGATAATCTTTTGCTCAAAATTCCATGACTTATTGTACTTACGGTAAACATAGACAGCTCCAACTCTAAGGCCACCAACCTCAGCGAACCGGGCTCCGACGAATATCCTATTTCCCTGAATAGCTACTGCCCTTCCAAACTCGGCATCATCAGATGGGTCAGGTGCTTCCAATATCGCATCCGGGATATATGCTTGGCCGTGGCGTCGGTACAGGTAAACAGCCCCGGCGTTGGGCAAAGTTTCTGTATCCGCATTACCCGCCCCTACTGCCACGAGGTCTCCGTCCATCGCCACGGACCGGCCGTACTCGGCACCGGGATTAAGCTCATCCGGAGCCAGCCTGATCTGTTCAACCGGAGTCTGCGCCATGACCGGAGCAGACATACCCAAAATAACCATCGTCAAAAGTGCAGCGAAAACAGCTGGCAACTGGATCTTTTTTAACCCAAACATACCTGATTCCTCCTGTCAAAAAATGTTTTGGCTACAGGCTACAAACCGTGATTTAACAAGCACACACCGAGCAACCTGGGACAACCAGATGCCGCTGGTTGCCCAATTGTGATACGTGATTTCATCCTTATTGCGAGAGTCTCGTGGCTTCAAATCCATACTCTGCCAGTATCTTCTGGCCCTCAGGTGATAAAATGTACATCGCCAGCCTCCACGCCTCATCCGGTGCTCCATTCCTGACCAAGAGGCCGTAATTGGCGCCTACAGAAAGCTCTTCAGGTATCCTCACTATCTTGAGGCCTTGCACTTCCTTCTTGGCCAATACGGCATTGGTGCAGTACGTAAAGAAGACATCGGCCTTCTTCTCACCCATTACCCATCCGTACTGGTTGTGTCCTTCGGGAGCTTTTTCACTACTTGGTCCGCCAGTGAGTTGAAGTGCCTTGCTGGAGAGTGCTGTAAAACTTCCCGTCTGTATTTTCTCGGCTTTTCTAAAAAGTTCCCAGGCATAGTCTCCGCTTGGATCGGCTTTTGGTGTAGAAGTACCCAACGTGACCTGTTTACTCATAAGAGTGTTAAGAAGATTCTCTGTTGTTAGCCCTACATCGGGCTGAGCCAGTGCGCAAAGCTGATTGCGGGCAAACTGCACCACCGGACCGCCCCATCCGCTGGATGCGAGCTTTTCGGGATGGGTCATATCCGCAGAAGCAAAAACATCGGGATTGTCGCCGTTTTCAATGCCCTCTCTCAAAAGACCGCTAGGACCAAACTTTGTGGTGATCTTCGTCTTATAGGTTTTTTCATAGGACGCCACCAATTCCCCGAGAGCTGCTTTCAAGCTCCCTGCGGCATAGAGTTTCAAGGCTTCGGCCGATGCGGAAAAAGGTGCCGAAAAGCTAAGAAGAGCAATAAAGATTATGCAGTTTCGGCAGATTTTCACAATGATATCCTTTTGTCCTTTGATGAAAATCGATTGAATGCTCACTATGCTATTCTTTCATCACCATGACACTGCTCGCTTTGATAAGGACGCTGACTTCATCTCCTTCTCTGAGGGCAAGGTCTCGGACTGCATCGACGGTGATTGTGGAGGTGATAATGCTTCCCCCGCCAATATCCACCCTCACCTTGGCTGCGACAGCCCCCTCCTTAACTTCGACAACTTTACCCTTGAGGACGTTTCGAGTGCTCAATTTCATGGAACGATCTCCTTATCCTGGGTTCGTTTAGAGCGGCAATGACTTACTTGTACAAACGATGCAGCCTGTCTCCTTGGTGCTCCTACCCGACATGGGCATGGCATGGGGCTGCATGTTCAGTTGTTCAAAGTGTTTACTCACCTTTCCGAAGGACCCCAAACATTCTTCAGGTTCTCTTCTCCAAATACATCTCTATGGCTCCAGCCTTGAATATTCTTCGATAGAAGGATTGGCAGAGTGCCCAAATTATGTCAATCAATGCATACCGCATTCATCAAGCTTTGCCCGCTGATCCCTCGAAGGATGAGCAGCTTCTTCCGTCTAATCCCATCTCATAATACGAGAATGTAGCATGAGGTATAGAGGGCAGGATTTGCTTTGCGGTAATGCCATAGAAACACCATCTGAACATCACAAGGGAAGTCTAGACTCCTTCCCATAATTACAGTCCCGACATGTCGGTTTTGCATAACGGATTTCCACATCACCTGCCCCTCCGTCGTTCCCCCACCTCGGCGCTCGGGTTGCTCCCCAGCAGAGCCCTATCCTCCGGGTGGGTAGTAAATGGGTAACATGGAGGCTTGGACAGATAAAGACTTGGTCAGGAAAAAACATTCAGGCCTAACTTCCAGATTGGTACAGAAATTTTGGGCTTGCCAGTTCCCGGCAATTTACGGCCGGCAGCCGCTCTATTTCCAGGACCCGATTTTTCAAGTCAGGGCCGAAATCGAGTCTCCCAAGCACACCGACAAGCTGCTAACGGTGCCCGTACACGAAGAGGAGAGGATCACTCTATGAAACGTGCCTTGAAGGGCATTGCATTGGGTATTGCCGTCGTTTCCGTTGCTGTGATCGGATGCGCCGTGGCAGGCGCCAGGATCAATACCACCGCGAGCTACCCGGTGGGCGTGTATTGGGAAGTGAATGCTCCGCTTGAAAAAGGTGCCATGGTGATCTTCTGCCCGCCGAAAACGGCGGTATTCGATGAAGCGAAAGCACGTGGGTACATCGGGGCTGGTTTTTGCCCGGGCGGCTATGGCTTGATGATAAAGAAAATCATGGCTGTTCCCGCGGACCATGTGGCGGTTTCCGCCGAGGGCTTATACGTAAACGGTGAGCTGGTCCCCAACAGCAAGCCCTTCAATGCCGACAAGGCTGGGCGGCCAATGCCGCATTATCCGGCCAATGGTTACACCC
>JAVEVM010000664.1:0-3352 GCA_034005055.1 Desulforhabdus sp.
ATAGGCCTATCTTGACCGTTTTTTCTGCCGCCGCCGGCTCAAACCGGGTAGACGTCCCCACGAGCGCCAGCGATACTCCGACGATCAATGTCAACGAAAGAATCAACGCCCTTCTCATAAGCTTCTCCTTTTGTCGATTGGGTACCCGTTTGTTTTTTCGACTCTCGAATCCGTGCATACCATCCGTTACACCAGGCTCGCGACGAACAACTCATCTATGCCATTCTGTTCGCGGTTGTTCAATTCTTGGGGCGTATGTGGAGGTGGCAGCATCCCTTCTTGCCTGGCTGCCAGGTTTCCGCGGAAAAGGCGAAGCCGGCTCCCTCGAAGGTGCCGTAATCCACTTGAGCTGCGATGCCGAGCATGGTTGCCATTTCCTCCTCGCTCAGGCCGGCTTCCCGATAAGCGTCTTTAAGCGGACATTGACGCAGCTTAATCTCCAACTCCTCCTTGTCGCAGCGCAGAACTTCAGGAGCAAACATCTTGTCGTCATCCGGCACAACACGGGTGAGGAAGGCATTCTTGAGGCCTTCCAGATCGTCGGGTGCGTACCGGGCAAGTGCTTTGCCGACCTCAAGGCCGCGTTTGTAGATGGCTCGCTTCATAATTTCCACCGCTCTCTTCTCGCCGACCTCTTCCCGCAATTCCTTGAAAATGTAGTAGTACATCATGCCCCGATTCTTGATTTGAGCGTAAAGCAATTCGCGCAGATTTTGCTCAGCCATTATTTTTCCTCCACTTCAAGGCCCCACGATTTGAAATTGAACGCTTCTCCCTTACCCATGGCGGCTGTCCGAGATAGGTAGCGCAAGGCTTCAGCCCTGCATCCTGCGGAAGAACCGCAACCGTCACTTCCCAGCAGCAATAAGGTCTGTACTCCCCCAGGTCAGAGCAAGACTTTCTTGATTTTTTCGATGAAATATTGGACATGCTCTTCCATATGGACTCTGGCTGCATCGGAGTTGCACTCCTTCAGCGCCACAGATACCTTTCTCATTTGGTCTATGATCTCTTCATCGGGCACCACTTCGCTCAGAGCCGAGCTCCAGAGGCGTGCGCAACGGTAATGGAGATTGTCGAGCATTTCCTGCAACACGGGATTCCGGGCAGCTTGCCTGATAATTTCATGAAAGCGGCCCTCAATCTCAATCAGACGATGGTGTCTCTGGCTTCCACCGGTTCTGAGCAGCAGGGCCGCTTCGTTTATGACGGCATCGAGCTCTTCAAGCTTATCGGGCTTGATTCGCTCGGCCGCCAGCTTACCGGCAAGCCCTTCAAGTTCTATTTTGACCTCGAAAGAACAGCGTATCTCGTTGATGTCGACGGGGGTAACCGTAGTCCCGAAACGCGGGATGACCGTTACCAGCTTCATATCCTGAAGTTTGAGAAATGCCTCTCTCAACGGGGTTCGGCTGACCTTGAACTCCTCGCAGAGCTCCTTTTCCGGCAGGTTCAATCCCGGAGGATATGCTCCGAAAACTATGCGGTCTCTGAGCTCATGGAATATTTTGCAGTAGAGAGGCTTGATTTTGGAGCTCATCGTATCCTCATCTCATTGTTTCACCCGATGGCGGTTCTGCAATTTCTCCTGCGGCCGGTTCTCCGCACTTTCGGTAAGAACCATTTGCGGGGATAAAAACATCAAAAAAATATTTATAAGCTGTTTTTTAAAATGTCAAAGAAAAACTCAGCTGACCCACAATAAGAGGTGCTGCAACTTCGGATCGGAACTTGCCAACGGCACAGCTGATGGGGGACCTTCGGCAGGCTGGATGAAGTATGCGACCGAGGAAGAAAGACGTGTGGTTTTGCATGCCAATCCACGCCCGATCAGACGACGAAAGCCGCGGCAATATGCAACTCTTTCAGACCAATGCCGTGGCTCTTCTCGACCCTGGAATAGACGGCGCTCGGGATTGAGCGGATAGGGACATTGCAGCGGTACTGGTTCCCGGTTCAGTAGTCGACCCGGGCAGGCGGAAGAGCCATGCTAGCGGCTGCGCGCCTGCTTGAGAGCCGCAGCAAATTTCGGGATGGCTCGATCGAGCATCTCGTCGCTTGCGGTTATGGAAAGCCGAAAGAAACCTGGGAAATCCATCAGTGAGCCGGGAATGCAAAAAATATTGTAGCTGTTCAGCAGATCGACGAAAGCTTCATCATTTCCCCAGGGCGAGCGCACCATCACATAGAATGTACCCTCCGGCAGGCAGGCCTGGTAGCCCTGCTGACGCAGGGACTCCACCAGTCGATTGCGCTTTTCTTGCAGATGTCCAATGTCGACCGAAATCCCCTCGAGATCAGCCAGAGCCCGTTGCATCAAAGCGTTGGGGAAGCACCAGCCGTTTACCATCTGTATCGTTTGAATGACTTCCCGCAATATGTCAGATGATGCCATGTCCGGATGCAAGGCGGCGTAGCCGATCCTTTGGCCCGGAGCGAGCAGGACTTTGCCATAAGTGTAAATCAGGAAAGTATTCCGGTAGAAGAGGGATGGGCTGACATATTTTCTGCCGTCAAAGATGATGCGCCGGTACGCTTCATCAGAAATTATGTAAATGGTGCGTCCGTTGAGGATGGATGCCTCCTCAAGCATCTTTGCAAGCTCGCGCAGGGTATTTTCGGGGTAAATTTTGCCGGTTGGATTGTGCGGGGAATTGATGATGACGGCGCGTGTTTTGGCGGTAATCGCCGAACAGATGCCCGCCACATCCAGATCGAAGGTTTCCTTGTCCATGCCGACGCGCACGGGCAATCCGCCCGCGTCCAGTATCATGGCTTCGTATAGAAGCCATGGGGGAGTGATGAAGATCACTTCGTCTCCGGGATTGACAATGGCTCCAAAAAGCACAGCCAGAGCAGCGATAGACCCATTGGTTAAGAAAACGTCTTCCGGCTGGTACGGCAATCCGTGCGAGCTTTGCAGAGACGCGGCGACCGCTTGCCTTGCATACTCTTCGTTCATCTTATAGGCATACCAGTATTTGTCCTGCGGTGGAGTCCAGCGCTTGAGAATTGCTATTAAATCAGTCATAGGCGCATCATGAGGATTCCCTATGGTAAAGTCGCAAATATCGGGCCTTCCGAAATGCTCGGACCAGGCTGACTCAAAAAAGAACTTGAGCAATGGCTGCACTGCACGATGTAAACGATCTGCCTTTTCCGATACGGGTCTTTCGGTTGTTAATGCGCCGATTTGTGGTTGCATGGGGTTGCTTATCCCTCCAAGCGAGTGGTTCTGTGGATTTCTTCAAGGCCGATCGGCTGGTTTTGCCGATCGGAAGCCAGATCATTCATACTGCGATGTTCGACCGCCCTCAAACTTAATCATTTACAAACATATTGCACAGGGGTT
>JAVEVM010000665.1:0-3343 GCA_034005055.1 Desulforhabdus sp.
CGTGTACGGAATTCTATACGCCCTGATTCTTAGCCTTATCGCTTTTGATCTGATTATGTCTTTAAGCCCCCATTGGTATAGCAGCCTGTTCGGTGCCGCTTACTTTATCGGCAGCCTGTACACAGGATTGGCCGCTTTGATGATTTTGGCGGGACTGGCTCTGAGGAAGCTGGATCTCGGTCAGTATATCCACCCCCGGCAATTTCACGACCTGGGGAAGCTGACACTCGGATTTTGCCTCATGACCGGAGATTTTTTCTTCACCCAGTTTTTTGTCATTTGGTACGGAAATCTTCCGGAAGAAACCAGGTTCGTCATTCTACGCACCAAAAGCTTCACTTGGGAACCTTTTGCCTGGACTGTACTGATCATATCGTTTGTCATTCCCTTCGCGGTATTGCTGAGTCGGAAAGTAAAAATGAAGCCTTTAGCCATGATGGCGCTGAGCGGTCTGATTCTTGCCGGTATGTGGATGGAACGCTTCCTGCTGGTAGTTCCCTCTCTTTGGAAAGGTGAAAATATTCCATTTGGAATTTCGGAGATTCTGATCACCGCCGGCTTTTTCGGCACGATTGCCCTCTGTGTTTTGATGTTCTTGCAGAAATTTCCGATACTTCCAGTTGCCGATCCGTTGTTTAGAGAGTATCTAGCCACGGCCCGGGACCGGAATCGTTGGTGAAGCAGGTTCTGAACGGGATGAATGAGTTGAGTGAAAATAACAGAGGAGGAACCGTTAGGTGGCACCTGTGGCTTGCCTTGACTGCGGTGCTGACGGCAGCCATGCTCTATTTCTTTTATGTTGCTCCCGAACGAGGGATCGGACCGCAGCAGCCCATTTATTTCAGCCATAGAGTGCATGCGGGCGTTAAGCAAATCAACTGTCGGTTCTGCCACCCTTTCGTCGACCGCTCGAGAATTGCCGGACTCCCGTCACTGGAGAAATGTTTTTTCTGCCACCAGTATGTTATCCCGGAGCATCCGCAGATTGTGCGAGAGCGAAAACATTATGACGATAAGATACCCGTGCCCTGGATCCGTATTTTTTTCGTACCGGACCATGTCAAGTTTAACCATCAGCCGCACATCATATGGGGCAAGCTCGATTGCACGAACTGCCACGGACAGGTGCAAGTCATGGACCGATTACAGCCCGTCGACTTCAAAATGCAATTCTGCATCAACTGTCACAAGGAGAGAAATGCTCAGCTGGATTGCTGGCTTGCTTGCCACCATTGACAACAAAGGCGCGAAACAGGGGGGTACACATTGCAGCTTCTGAAGGATGAGCCACACGGGACCGCAAAACTATTTTTTCTCAGCTCGGCGGTTTGGTTTGTCGTCGGAACCAGCGTAGGCTTTATGGATGCGACCCATCTTGCGGCGCCGGAACTGTTGGGCAGCAATATTCCCTGGCTGGTTTTCGGCCGCCTGCGTCCGATGCACACGAACCTCGTCATATTCGGCTTTGTCGGCTCAGGTTTGCTTGGAGCGGCATACTATTTGATTCCGACCCTGGTGAACGCTCCTCTCTACAGTGAAAAATTAGGCAAAGTGTCTCTTTGGATATGGAACTTGGCCATTGTAGCCGGTACCATAACGCTCGGTTTAGCCTTCTCTCAGGGAAGGGAATACGCTGAGTGGGTATGGCCCGTTGATCTGGCGGTTCTTCTTTCTCTGGCATTTGTCTTTTATAATGCATTGCAGACGACGATCCGCCGGCGGGAAAGGATTCTTTACGTCTCAACCTGGTATGTCTTTGGAGCCTTGGTATTCACCTTTTTCATCTACTTTTTCGGAAACGCCGTTTGGAACCCAAAATACGGATCCATAACCGGCATGCCGGACGCCATATTGGCATGGTTTTACGGCCATGGCGTTGTGGGACTGTTCCTTACGCCACTGGCGGTCGCTGCCGCCTATTACATTATACCCATTGTGTGTCGATCGCCTCTGTACAGCCACGCACTCTCACTGGTGGGATTCTGGACTATTCTCATGATCTACACTCATATCGGCACCCATCACTTACTCCAAACCCCAGTGCCCACCTGGCTTAAAGTGATTGCCATCTCAGGCAGCATCGGCATGTTCATTCCGGTTGGAACAGTATTGATCAATCTGTGGCTCACGATGCGCGGTCGCCTTGGCTATCTGCACACTGACATCGGCGGTAAATTCGTTTTTGCCGGACTGGTCTGGTATCTTCTCACCTGCATCCAGGGTCCGCTGCAGTCTTTACCCATTGTTCAAAGAGTCACCCATTTGAACAACTGGGTAATCGCCCACGCCCACCTTGGGGTGCTTGGCTTCTCCGGAACCATTGCCCTCGGAAGCATGTATTTCATGCTCCCCAGAATTACGGGCAACGCGATCTACAGTTTGCGTCTGGCAAATATTCAATACTGGCTGGTGCTCATTGGCATGGCCGGCTTTTTCACAGTATTGACTGCTGCCGGTCTGATTCAAGGAAACGGCTGGCTAAACGGAGAAGTAGTGTACAGAATGCTGCCGGAATTACACGTTTACATGCTGATGCGCGCCTCCATCGGGGTGCTCATCGTGTCTGGCGCTGTGCTCGGTCTGTATAACGTGATAATGACTCTTCGCGGGAAAAAATCGGTTGGAGAAGCCCTATGAAGATGACTCCAGCCCTGATCATCATTGGAGGTCTTGCCATATTTGTCGCGGTCTTGCTGATCGCTGTCATTTTGCCGTGGACAACCATGACCGACCAACCTTCTGAAATTCATCGGCCGCGCACGGCATTAGAGGAAAAAGGTCGCGAGATCTACGTGAAGAACGGCTGCACTTTCTGTCACACGCAGTTCATTCGCAATATAGACTGGGGCCTTGGCGCTGAAAGAATCGCTCAAGCAGGTGATTACGTGCAAGAGCAGCCTCATCTGATCGGCACCGAGAGAACCGGACCGGACCTCTCACAAGAGGGAGGCGAACATCCGGACGACTGGCATTTAGCCCATTTTACCAACCCTAGGTATGTACGGCCTGAGTCGGTGATGCCCAACTGGGAGTTTTTGGGCAGAGAGCAAATTGAAGCCCTCATTGCTTACAAGCAGAGCCTCGGGTTCAAGATGGCCGACTATCGAATGGAGCGCCAGAAGCACTGGAAGAAGAAGTCCGTCGAGGCTTTCGAAGCGGGGCCGCAAAAGAATATCGAATGGCTGCATGCGTTGGTACCGGAACCCTGGAGACAGCTCCCTAATCCATATCCGACAACAGAAGCGGGCCTCAAGCGCGGACATAAAATCTACCAGAGTTTTTGTATCGGCTGCCACGGCCCGATCGGCGATGGCATGGGACCGGCCCAACCTTACTTATATCC
>JAVEVM010000666.1:0-3340 GCA_034005055.1 Desulforhabdus sp.
CTCGTGGGCTACTCTGTTTGCCATTCTGCCCAGTGCAGCCAATTTTTGAGCCTCATCGAGTCTCCGGCTGTCTTCCAGTGCCCTTTTTTCGTGCATCTCCTGAAAATGATCGCTGAAGCGTTGAATGGTGTAGCCCAGACAGCGGTTGATCAACATCACATTATCGCAAAATTCCTTAATTGTCGTTATTGCAGGTTCCTTCGCTAAAAGGGGAATCACGATGCTTCGGTAGAGCTCGTAGGCTTTCTGTACGTCTGAAAGTAAAAATCCGGCCTCCAGGCGCATTCGGGTGATCTTTTCAATGAACTGATTAATATAGCTGAAATCGCCGCTGGTTAGGACATGGAAGTAGGCATCAAAAGCCTCTGCTATGGTTTCTGCGAGCTCTTCACGTGGCCTCAGAGCATACTGATCGCTTATTTCCGTATGCAATCTTCTGACCCATTCTTCGATGATGCTCGATCGATTGGATTGGAAAAAATCTGCAAGGACAAATTTTTTCATAACCGAACCCTTGCACAGCGTTTAATGCCTGCAAACGAGAAAGGGCAGAATTTGAAACATGGCAGGGCTGAACTGGCTTAATTCTCCAAATCTCTTTTCATTGCTTCAAACTCTTCTTTGGTAATTTCGCCTCGTGCATAACGCTTCTTCAAGATATCGATGGCGTTCTCGCTGGATTCGCCGGAAATATAAGCTCTCAGGCTCTTTTGCAGGTTCGGATTCTTCCACACAAGGTAAGCTCCCACACCGATCGCGACTAGAAAGAAAACCCACATCATTTTATCCTCCAAACAGATTCTCAATGGTCAGTTAGGGATACGCCGGCTCACAACAGTTGTCAGCTTCTTTGAAAGTACACCCAGATCGATCAATCGACGAAGAAATTCGTTAACCTGTTGACTATCCGGAGTCGATGAGGGAGCGGACTCCGCAACCAGCCGATCAGGAAAAACATTTCCTGCCCAGATTACCACTCAGGATTCAATAACAAAACCCAAATCATCTCTTCTTGTTGGTGTGGGAGTGTTTCGCCTGGCAATCATCAGTAGTCGCCGCATTTCGCGATCAGCAGAGAGAAGAATCGGCGTGCGTGCGCACAGTTAAACCGGCCTAGGAGCTTGTCCGAGAACTGTCATTTCGAGCCGAAGACGAGAAATCTTGTGCTTGCAAGTGGCTGATTTTACAGATTTCTCACTACGCTACGCTCCGTTCGAAATGACAAAAGAGGCATTCTCGGACAAGCTCCTAGTAGCTGTGTACAAGTCGATGGAAATAAAGGGTCAAGGCGATGCAGGGATTCCGAAGGCTGATTGCCGTCTTTCTTTATCGATGATGTGGCCGTGTCAAAGACAGGCTTCAGCCGGCACTATCTCTAATTGAGCTCCTAATAGCGAGCCGGGACTGAACGTTGGACAGAGAGTTAAGCGAAAAATTGAGGCCGCCGACCCGTTCAATGAACCTACTTCCATTTTCCTCTTGACTTGGAATTTGCCACTTGAACCGGTTTTCCATGTCCCGAATGCTTCCCGCCCCCTTTGCCGGCTAACCCGCCGCTAGAGAAAGATTTCCGGCCTTTGTCCTTGCCGTATGCCCTGGAGCCTTTATTTGTTTTCAGGGACGATTTGGAGCCGCCTTTCACTAAACGGCTAACGTTCGAGCCTTTACCACGTGAGGGCTTCAAGGCTGAGGGGCCTGCCTTCTTTGCTTTGTTGCGTGCCTTTTGAAGGTCGGCCATGGTGGGTTTCTGTTTGGTGCCGGCCGCACTGAAACCCTGTCGACGCTTCATCTTGGCGAAGCCGGGAAGCGTCTGCTCATTCGCCACGCGCGTCGCTTTATACGTTTTAAGGAGCGCGGCGTGGTTGGCCCTTCTTACCATTACCTTTCGATAGTTGGTGACTCGAGCGAAATCAGCACGTTTGACGATCACCGCGTTGCGCGCCTACCGATACTCATGCAGTCTTGCGACACCTCTCACCCCGGGGCCAGCCACCACCGAGCCCGGCCCCCCCCCATACCGGTGAGAGTACTAGATCTCCCCGGGAGCCAACGGCAGCCATCCGATGTGGGCACCAGAATGCACCCAGGCGACTCTTCCCGGGTACCAGCCGAACCGGATGTCGAGCAACGGACCGCCGATGCCAACGGTGACCGCCACCGGAGGTGCCCAGTACCAACAACCGCTCACCAGCACCCAGTTGCCGTAATGATGGGTTACATAGCCGAACGGTTCAGAGGGTACCCAGCACCAATCGCCATACCAGTACATCCAGGAGCCCACCGTAAAGGGTGCCCACCCGACCGCCACATGGGCAGGGCGCCAGAAGTAGCGATACGCACCATCATAGTACACCCGACTCCAACTGCCATATCTATCGAGGACATACGACTCGTCCCGGATCGAGGGATGGACGTACTTGACCGAATCCCCCTTGACTTCAAGCCGCTTAGCCCACAAATTGTCTCGGGTCTTGTTCCACTGCCGCCACGCGGTATCTATGCGGCCTGTTCCAACTCCCACCTGTTGTTCGTCCACGAGCAGAGAGTTGGACCCCGTCATTACCTCGAAGTGAGATCCTGTCTGACTGTGCACGAAATTGGCGTTTCCCTGCAGGGCGATCAGCTCGGCTGAAGTGCCGTCGGCACAAACCTCAAGTATAGTACCCGCCGTTATCACTGCATATCCGAAAGCTGTAGCCACCTTGATCTCGACTTCCGAGCTCTTGTTGAGTAAGCGGGCCGTGCCGGCAATGAGATCAACCTCAGTCCTGCCGGATGTGAGATCCACCAGTCTTATTTCCGTAGAGGGGCCGATTCTGACCCGGGTGTTGTTCGGCAGGACCATCTCGGCTCTCGTCTTCTCGGCCGAGTAGAGTGTTTCATCCTTCCCCCAGGGAGTGTCCGGCAGGACTGCAACCCACTGCTGCTCTTCCGGGACGTAACGAAGCAGCTGGCCTTCAACGTGAAGCACGCGTCCCACCAGCACCGGATCTTGCTGGGTCTGGGCCTGATTCTGCACTGGCTCGTGCTGCCGAGCGGGGCTCTGCACCGGCTCGGATTGAACCGGATTCTGCAGCGGCTCCGGGTGATTCGTTCTGCCGAGAGCCAGCACAACCCCGGAGATGAGGACGATACTCAACAAAAGGACGAGAAGGAGACTTTTTCTCTGGTTCATGGTAATCCCTCCTGGTCAAGTGATCTAGCGAAACGTCGAAACCCTTATTCAGGCTGAGGTAGGAAAGCTCAAGGCCTTACTTTGGACTGCAGAAGGGTTTCAACCCGGAGCTCGAACGACTTCAATCAGAAATTCGCACCGAAGGGCAGTCCTCAAACGGGAGCT
>JAVEVM010000667.1:0-3335 GCA_034005055.1 Desulforhabdus sp.
AGCACTGGTTGGCTCATCGAACAGCATGACTTTCGGCTTCATGCACAGGCTGCGCGCGATGGCCACGCGCTGCTGCTGGCCTCCGGATAACTGCCCGGGATATTTTTGTGCCTGTTCGGCAATATGAACTTTTTCCAAATAGTACATGGCCGTCTGTTCGGCTTCGTTGCGGGGCACTTTGCGCACCCAGATGGGCCCCAGCGTCAGATTTTCCAAAATGGTCAGGTGAGGAAAAAGATTGAAATGCTGAAAGACCATCCCGACTTCAGCTCTTATTTTCTCGATGTTCTTAATGTCTTTGGTTAATTCGATATGATCGACGACAATCTTGCCGCGCTGGTGCTCTTCCAGACGATTGATGCAGCGGATTAGGGTCGACTTGCCGGAGCCTGAAGGACCGCAGACAACGATTCGCTCCCCCCGGTTAACGGTGAGATTGATGTCTTTGAGTACGTGAAAATCGCCAAACCACTTGTGCAGTCCCGTGATCTCAATGATCACATCCGATTCGGCCGAAATTGCGTCAGTCATGGATAAACCTTTCTCCAACCACTCACTCTCACCAGCTTAACTCAGTTCGAATATTCCAATACGCAATAAGAAGATCCCAAATGATTATTGAACCGGAGCCGCAACGCTCAGGTACGAAGCTCGTTTTCCAGGCGTCTACTGAAATTCGACATGGAAAAACAGCCGGCAAAGTAGATCAGCGATATAAAAAGATAAGCCTCGGCACTGAAGCCCGTCCATTCCGGATTTGACAAGGTCACCTGGGTGGTCTTCAACAGATCGAACAGGCCAATAATGACCACCAGGGAGGTATCCTTGAAAGCAGAAATGAGGATGCTGACCGTTGGTGGAATGACAATCTTGAGAGCCTGAGGCAGAATAATCAGTCGCATTTTCAGATAATAGTCAAGCCCCAGAGACTCGGCAGCTTCGTACTGGCCGCGAGCAATTGCCTGCAGACCGCCGCGGACCACCTCCGCGATGTAAGCCGCAGTGAACAGAATGATTGCAACTTGGGCGCGGATGATCTTGTCAATGGTAATCCCCTCCGGCAAGAACAAGGGAAACATGACCGAAGCCATGAACAAAAGGCTAATCAATGGGACTCCGCGAATCAACTCGATATAGATAACCGAGAGAGTTCTTATAGCGGGCAGTTTGGATTGGCGACCCAACGCAAGCACAACGCCCAAAGGATAGGCGGCCGTCAAACCGAATATTGACAACAGCAGCGTGAGGATAATGCCGCTCCATTTGGTCGTTTCAACCATCGGCAGGCCGAAGAAGCCACCGTAGAGGAGCAGCCCCATAACCGCAAGCCCAATAGGCCAGGCGATCATCAAGCGGCGGTTCCAGTGCCGCCTTTCACGAGTGTAGAGCAGAAAGCCGATCAGCAGAATGATAGCGACGGCAGGGCGCCACTGCTGCTCGTACGGATAAAACCCGAACAGGATAAAGCGGAAATTCCTGCTCACCACCGACCAGCATGCTCCTTCCGCCAGTTTGCATTGAGCCCCATCCGTATACCAGACGCTGTTCAAGAAAGTCCATTGCAGGAAAGGCGGGAGAGTTTTGTAAAGGCAGTATAGGATAAACAAGGTCAAAAAGGAATTGAAGGGACTATTGAAAAGATTCTTCTTCAGCCATCCAATTGCTCCCACATTGGTGGCGGGAGGCTTGAGATCGGCAGTGCCGGTCAGGCCAGCGGAACTTTCCATTCGCTTATCGCTCCACCAATGCTTTTTTCTTGTTATACCAGTTCATGAAAGCAGACGTAACCAGACTGAAAAAAAGGTAGACCACCATAATCAACACCACACCTTCGATAGCCTGACCGGTCTGGTTGATGGTCGTATTGGCCACGGAAACAAAATCCGGATAGCCGATCGCCACGGCCAACGAACTGTTCTTGGTCAGATTCAGCATCTGACTGGTCAATGGCGGGATGATCACCCGCAGCGCCTGGGGCAGAATGATCAACGTCAACACCAGGTTCGCTCTTAAACCGAGGCTCATTGCCGCTTCCGTCTGACCGTGGGAAATCGCCTGAATGCCTGCCCGAACGATCTCCGCCACGAAAGCCGATGTATACAGCACAAGCCCGAGAAGAAGAGCGGCAAACTCGGGGCTAAAGGATATGCCACCCTCAAAGTTGAAACCTTGAAGCTGAGGAACATCCATCGCCGTAGGAGCGCCTCCGGCAGCCCAAGCGATGAGCGGGAGAAGCAAACATAATCCGACGCAGACCGACCATACTGGAAACCTCTTGCCTGTGAGATCTTGACGCCTCCTTGCCCAGCGGCGCAGCACAAACGTCACCAGCAAAGCGGCAACCAGAACAGCACCAGCCCACCAGAATGCCGGATGGGAAGCTGGAATGGGAAAATAAAATCCGCGATTGTTAAAAAAGAGACCCGGCATTGGATTTAGTGATTGGCGCGGAGACGGCAGGGTGTCATGGAAAATCGAGTACCAGAAAAAGAGCTGCAGCAACACAGGAATGTTTTGCAGGATCTCTACGTAGCCCCCCGACAACCGCGAGACCAGCCAATTGGTCGAAAGGCGGGCCACGCCCACCACGATTCCCAGCAAGACAGTCAGTACGATACCGATGAAGGCCACGCTTAGGGTGTTCAACACCCCAACCACTAAGGCTCTTGCGTAGGTGTTGGCTGCAGAGTAGCTGATGAGCGATTCGCCGATTGCAAACCCCGCTTCGCGCTCCAGGAAGCCAAACCCCGTGGCTATGGATTGGCGCCGCAGATTAGCTTGGGTGTTGCTAAAGATATAATAGCCAAGTGCAAATACCACAGCCAGGGCAACCACCTGATAGACGATTGCCCTTTTGGTGGGGTCATGCCAAAACGGGATCTCTTCAGTCCCCGTCCGGATTGCTGATTCAGTATCGCTTACAGGCACACCATACCTGCCTGTATGCAACAATTCCACTCAGTCAACATAGATCTCCAAGCGCGGCGCACCGTAACCAAATGCAAGGAACCGCCAAGACGCAAAGCGCGCAAAGGGGAAAAGGGGCCTCGCGTTGTTAGCGCCTTTGCTGTTCGAAAGCTGTTGTTCTCATTTCCCGTGTTCGCTTTTAGCTTTCAGCATCCCATGCGGCTATTTGAAAGGCGGAGCATACATCAGGCCGCCATCTTTCCATTGGGCATTGAGACCTCGCTTGATCTGCAGCTTGGTTCTTTCTCCCACATTACGTTCAAACACTTCGCCATAGTTGCCCACTTTCTTGATAATGTTGTAGGCCCAATTCTCGTCAAGGCCGAGGGCTTTCCCATTGCCGGGGGTCACACCGAGAAAACGCTGCA
>JAVEVM010000668.1:0-3302 GCA_034005055.1 Desulforhabdus sp.
CGCATTGCAGGCGCGTCTTCTCTGACCACTAACCACTGGTCACTAACCACTCCGCCTTTGGATCCCGAATCCATCACCGTGCTCGACCCCGCCTGCGGCTCCGGCCACATCCTGGTCGAAGCCTACGCGCTGCTCAAAGACATCTATCTGGAACGCGGCTACCGCCTGCGCGACATCCCGCGCCTGATTCTGGAAAAGAACCTCTACGGCCTCGACATCGACGACCGCGCGGCGCAGCTCGCCGGCTTCGCGCTGCTGATGAAGGCCCGCGCCGACGACCGTCGCCTGTTCAACGACCCGCCCCGGCTCAATGTGCTGAGCCTGCAGGAGAGCAAGGGGCTGGATGCGGACTCCATCGCCCAGGCCCTCAATTCCGTTCGTGCTGAGCCTGTCGAAGCACAAGTCATCCGCCAACTCATCGACACCTTCGAGCACGCCAAGACCTTCGGCTCGCTGATCCAGATTCCGGACGCGCTGAATGCGCAACTGCCGTCGCTGGCGGAGGCGTTGGGGAAGGCGAACGAGACCGGGGATCTGTATGCGCAGGCGGCGGCGCAGGATTTGCTGCCGCTGGTGGAGCAGGCGAAGGTGCTGGGGCGGAGGTTTGATGCGGTGGTGGCGAATCCTCCGTATATGGGTGGGAAGGGGATGAACGGGGCGCTAAAAGAGTTCGCCAAGGTCACCTTTCCCGACAGCAAATCCGACCTGTTTGCGATGTTCATTGAGCGGGGTTTTGCTTGGTGCAAACCCAACGGCTTCAATAGCATGGTGACGATGCAGAGTTGGATGTTCTTGTCGTCGTATGAGGCGATGCGTGAGAAATTGCTGACGCAGCGAACACTGTCTTGCATGGTGCACATGGGCAATGGAGTGATGGGCATCGCGTTTGGTACGGCTGCGACGGTGATGCTGCGTGACCATGTAGCTAATTACGCAGGCAGCTTTTCGTATTGTGAGAATGAGGACATTACGGAGAGTGGAGAACCGAAGCAGTTCCCTGTTCAGAACGAGCGACTGAAAGCTGCCAAGCCGGATGATTTCAAGAAAATTCCGGGGAGTCCGATTGCGTATTGGATTTCGGATCGGTTGCGGCATGTTTTTCCGCGTGGACAACCATTGCGTAAAATTGCCGAAGCCCTCCGTGGAGTTGAGACAGGGAATAACGAAAAGTTTCTCCGGCAATGGCAGGAGGTAGATAGGCATCGCTTCGGTACGAACTGCATAGCGAGCAGCTCAGATTACACTTGGTATCCTTACAATAAGGGTGGTGGATTCAAAAAGTGGTTCGGAAACCGCTGGCTAGTGATCAACTGGCGTGAAAACGGAAGCGATATTAAGGGTCAATCTTATCCGAAAGAAGGGCGGCTTCCTTGGAGAGCGGCAAACGAGGATTTTTATTTCAAAGATGGGATCACATGGGGCGGTCTAACTACTGGAGCTGTGACTTTCCGAGCCTGCGATTACGGTGCAATTTTCGATTCGAACAAAGGCTCCATGATGTTTCCACAAGAGATGGACCGCCCTGTAGTTCTTGGTTTCCTCAATACGGTTATTTCTTCCCGGCTCCTCAATATTCTTAATCCAACGCTCTCAACCCAGAAGGAAGATATCGGCAATCTCCCATTTCTTAGACCAGAAATATCGGGAGAGTGCGAAATAACAAAGAACACTTTGAAGTGCGTTGATATTGCCAAGGCGGATGAATGCTCTTACGAGGGCTCGTGGGATTTCCAAATTCTTCCTGTCCTGACTGCGTCCCCTTACCCCGCGACCAGCCTCCAGTCCAGCTACCTCTCGTGGATCACCCAAAACCAGGACACCATCGCGGAAATTAAGGGACTCGAGGAGGAGAACAACCGACTCTTCATCGATGCCTACGGCTTGCAGGATGAACTCACTCCCGACGTCCCCATTGAGCAAATTACGCTCATGGTGAACCCCGCGTATCGCTACGGCGGCAACCTCACTGACGAGGAGCAGTGGACCCGCTTCCGGCAGGACACGATGCAGGAACTAATCTCCTACGCCCTCGGCTGCATGATGGGCCGCTACAGCCTCGACGAACCCGGCCTGATCTACGCCCACGCCGGCAACGTCGGCTTCGACCCAACCCGTTACAAGACCTTCCCGGCCGACGCCGACGGCATCGTGCCGATCACCGACGAATTCTGGTTCGAGGACGACGCCGCCCACCGCGTGCGCGAGTTCCTGCGTGCCGTGTGGGGGGATGGGGCAGTGGTCAGTGATCAGCAGTCAGTGGACAGCAAGAAACTGACCACTGACCACTCACCACTGTCCACTAACATGCAATGGCTCGCCGACAGCCTGAACCCCAAACCCAACGAGACGCCCGACGAAACCATCCGCCGCTACCTGGCCGACAAATTCTTCAAGGACCACCTCCAGACCTACAAGAAGCGTCCCATCTACTGGCTGTTCTCCAGCGGCAAACAGGGTGCCTTCCAGGCGTTGGTCTACCTGCACCGCTACCACGAAGGCACACTCGCCCGCCTGCGCGCCGAATACGTCGTGCCCCTCACCGGCAAAATGCAGGCCCGCATCGAGATGCTGGAAAAAGACGCCACCGCCGCCCCCAGCGCCGCCGCACGCAACAAGCTCAACAAGCAGATCGAAAAGCTGCGCAAGAAACACGTCGAGCTGCTGGCCTACGACGAAAAGCTCCGCCACTACGCCGACATGCGCATCAGCCTGGATCTCGATGACGGGGTGAAGGTGAACTATGGCAAGTTCGGGGATCTGCTGGCGGAGGTGAGGGCGGTGACCGGGGGAGCCAGTGATGAATGAGAGCCGCACATATGGGAGTGAACACCATGCTTGATTCTTTGCTGATAAGAAACTTCCGCGCGCTGGAGAATTTTGAGGTCTCCAAGCTTGGGCGTGTCAATTTGATCGTTGGCAAGAACAACTCAGGGAAAAGCTCGGTACTGGAAGCCTTGCGTATTTATGCGGGCAATGGACAGCGTGAGCTATTGGATTCAATTTCTGCAGAGCATGATGAACGCTAAGCCGTTGCCACAAAGTTTCATTTCATAAAGAAACCTTCAGCCCTTGTGTGGCCGGTATTTCTTCAGGAAAGACGTAGAGAAACTTCTTGTGAACGGCTTATCGCATTCGGGAAACTGAACAGCCTGACCCGGATGCGCCGATGCCTTTCCAGGATTTTTTTACCGGGCGCAATTTCCCGGCCGATGATACCGTGGCCATTCAGATTGGCAGTGCGCAGAACTCAGCTGAGGTTTTGCAGGTGCAGCATGTTTTTCTCGCTGAAGAACAGGTGCCGG
>JAVEVM010000669.1:0-3320 GCA_034005055.1 Desulforhabdus sp.
AAATTTAAAGTTGCATTGGATTCAGCCGGAGCCGGCTGATGATGAAATCTGCTGAGGAAGGGATCACCTCCATGCTGGAGATTGCCTTCACCGATATAGACGAGATCAAGGTGGGGCACGCACACGATGTGGACGCGGCCACGGGCTGCACGGTGGTGCTCTGCGAACCGGGAGCGACGGCCGGAGTCGATGTCAGGGGCGGGGCGCCCGGCACCAGAGAAACGGACCTGCTCAACCCCGTTAACCTGGTGGAAAAGATCCACGCCGTCCTGCTGGCCGGGGGAAGCGCTTTCGGTCTGGAAGCCGCTTCAGGCGTTATGCAATACCTTGAAGAGCGGGGGATAGGCTTTGACGTCCAGGTGACCAGGGTCCCCATTGTGTGCGGAGCGGTTCTGTTCGATCTAACCGTCGGCGACCACAGAATCAGGCCTGACAAGAAAATGGGATATCGGGCCTGCCAAAGCGCCACCAACCTCGAATGTCCCCAGGGCAATATCGGGGCGGGCACCGGGGCAACGGTCGGAAAGATATTGGGCATGGGCCGAGCGATGAAAAGCGGCCTCGGGTGTTATGCCGTTCAAACCGGCAGCTTGAAAATCGGGGCGCTGGTCGCGGTCAACTGCTTGGGCGATGTTATCGATCCTGAAAGCGCGGCACCGCTCGCAGGCCTTCTGAGCGAAGACCTCTCGGCCCTGGATAACACGGAAGAAGCCATGATTCGATCCTATGCCGACCGCAAGGATCTGTTCGCCGGCAATACGACCATAGGAATCGTTGCCACTAATGCCGCTCTAACCAAATCGCAGGCTACCAAGCTGGCATCCATGGCGCAAAATGGCTATGCCAGAGCCATGCGGCCGGCTCATTCCATGTTCGACGGCGATACGATATTCACCATGGCCACGGGAAAAGTGGAGGCGGATTTGAGTGTTCTGGGCCTGTTGGCGGCAAGAGTGATGGAAAGAGCGGTCATCTCGGCCGTAACGAGAGCGACTCCCTTGCATGGGTTCAAAAGTTACTCCGATCTCAGCAAGTAAGAACGGCTGCACAAGCCGGCCGACGGTTTGCCATCATCTGTTTAAGGTATTAAGATAGTGTATGAAAACTGCTTTTCTGGCAGACCCGATAGAGTGACTCAGAAAGGAGGTAGCCTATGCCTCTTTACGAATATCAATGCGAACAGTGCGGCCAAACTTTCGAGAGATTGGTCATGCACGACGGTGAACAGGTGCGATGCCCCAACTGCAACGGACAAGTTCAGAAGTTGATGTCTCCTTTCAGCTACGAGATACCCGATGAGGTATGCGGCAAGCTGCCGAAGGGAGAACAACGGGAGATCTGTACGGAATGCAGAGAGGGCGGTCAATCATGCCCCATGGCGGCGTAATTGGTCTGGTCGCCGGAAAGGAGGAGCCAATGAGGATTCCTTTCGGGGAAATGTTGAGTGAGCTTTTCAATCGCAGGGAATACCCGGTCCATACCGTTGACCATGTCGATCTACAGCGGTTCCAGGGCAGATGGTACGAGATAGCTGCAGTGCCGGCATGGTTCGAAAAGGAATGCAGGTGCACCGTCTCCGAGTATTCTTATGTGGACGAGCAGCTCAAGGTAAAAAACAGCTGCAGGAAGAACGGCAAGAATTCAACCATGACGGCGGTGGCATATCCGGCGCCGGATAGCGGCAATTCGCAGCTGCGACTGCAGTACTTTTGGCCTTTGAAGAGAGACTACTGGATCATTGCCAGGGATGAAGATTATCAATATGCGGTGATTGGTCATCCTACCAGGAAATATCTGTGGCTATTGGCCAGAGAGCCATTTATGGACGAAGCCGTTTATAAATCCATGGTGGAAACGGCCAGAGCAAAAGGATATGATGTCAGCAAGTTGATCAGAACGGACCAATCCTGTTTCGAATGATTGGCAAAAATAGAGAGCCCGTTCTTTGGTTTGTCATTGAGCGGGCTCTTGCTGTGTGTTGCGGGTGGTGAATCCACCCGAGTTAGCAGGATTAGAGACAAACCGTGCAGGAACAAGCGAAAATACGCCAAAAGCTGATTTCAATTTATGAGCGAGTGACTCCTCTGCAGCAGGCTTTGGTGCAGCTATGCGCCGTCATCTATGAAAGAGCGAGTCTCAAGAGCATCTACACTTGCCTGCACAACACGGGATTGATATTTCCGGACGAGTCCGTTGCCTCCGCGGAGCATCTGGCGCCTCATCTGAATGAGCTGCAAAAGCTCAAACTGCTGGACAAACAATTCCGATGCCATGAAGCCATAGTCGAAGTGATCACCAGACGGCTGGTCGATATGAGAGCCGAAGTCCCGCGGCAGGAATTGCTGGCAAGAATCTCAACGGCCGCCAATTGGTCGCACCTGCAGGCCAGCGGCCACGTTTGTCTTTCGTGCGGTAAAGATGCCGCCGGGCTCTACCTGCAAACCTCTGCGGGATTGCTGTGTGAGAGCTGTGCCCTGGCGGAAATGAAGGCGGCGGCCATGGAGGAAGATCTCGCTGCCCGGCCGGTTTCGGAATTCAAACAGGCGTTTTCGGCCGGGGCGGATTCAACGGCTCGACTGACGGTGTTGTGGAGGTTCGAGGAGGTTCTGCGGCTCGTCGGCAGAGAGGACCGTGCTGAAGCACGGGAGATGATGGTGCTTCTGGTGCATCAGTTGGGCTATGAGGAACCGGTCCCGCTTGCCCGATCGCTTCGAGTAGCCGCCCTTAAGGCCGTGGTGGAGCAGGGGCAAAGAATTCTTCCGCTGCTGTTGGAGATGTGCCAAAAAGCTCCTTCGAAGTTTTACGCCAACATCGTTCTGGCGGCAGGCACTATTGCTCCGGAAAATCCGAAGGTGCGAAGGCTCCTCGAGGAGGCGGCAAAAGATTCCAGCGCCGAAGTGCGCAAAGCTGTGGTGGATGCAATCGGTTCAATTCCGCGCCAGACGGAGTGGTCCAAAGGAATGCTCAAGCTCCTGGCGCATGACCGCAATCAGGCGGTGCGCGACCAGGCCAGAGCGTCTGCGGCTCAATGGTGGGGAATGTATCTTGCTCGTCGCGCTGCTTCGATGCAGGCCGAAGCACCATCGGCGTCCAACCGCTTCCAGATAATGGTTCGTGCGGTACGGCTGGAGCTTCCCGCACGGCTGGATTTCTATTCCCTTCCCGCTCATTTTTGCCAGCGCATCATGCGCGAACTGCGCATCGGCATTTATATGGGGGTTGAGGCCAACGCCTATAAATGCCGCAACCTGTTGCTCACCGCTTGTACCGGCACCTCTGTGGCGCGATCGGACCCGTTCGTGAGGGTGATCATGAATCCT
>JAVEVM010000670.1:0-3310 GCA_034005055.1 Desulforhabdus sp.
GGCGGGTGCCGCTTTGCGTTACCTCTTCCCGAGTGACGCTGGCACGGTGCTGGACCTGGCCGACAACCCCACGATGTCTGCCCAGTTCGATGAGCTGGTATCGCTGCGGGACACCCTGCAACAACTCTATGCCCGGGAGGAGCTTATCAAGCAGCAGATCCAACAGGCCATGGGGGAGGCCACCAAGGCGGTTTTCGCCAATGGCCATATCACCTGGAAGCGCAGCAAGGATGCGGTCTACCTGGATACCGAGCGGCTGATCAAAGACCAGCCAGGCCTGGTGGAGCGTTACCAGCAGGTTCGTCCTGGTAGTCGTCGATTCATCATCAAATCCTGAGCCATAACTTTAAGGAGAGCATCATGATCAGAGGTCTGGCAATCACACCGCCCGTATTGGGGCGCATCAGTATAGGTCGGGTCATCGAGCGCAATGGAAAGCGTCTTCCCGAGAAAGACGATCAATTCACCCTGACATCGCAGATACAAAGCCGGGAGGGCTGGATCGCCCATCCCTACGATGCCCAGCTGCGCGCCCAAACCGAAAACGGCAAGCTGCGTTCAATACCGGTGATGATGTTGTTCAACGAACCGGATCTTAACTTTCGGGCCGAGTATTCGCTGTTTGACCGCAAAACCGGCAGACCCGCCTGTGTCGGTGATGGAGCGCAATGCCGTCGCTATACCGCCTCCGGGATGGAACAACTGCCTTGCCCATCCCCTGACTACTGCGAGATGGGCGGTAGGGGCCAGTGCAAGCCTTACGGCAGGTTGAATGTGCGGGTAGGGGAGGACAGCGGCCTTGGCAGCTTTATCTTCCGCACCACGGGCTTCAACAGCATCCGGACCATCCTGGCACGCCTGCATTACTATCAGGCTGTCTCGGGTGGGTTGCTGGCCTGTCTTCCGTTGGAGTTGAAGATCCGGGGGAAGAGCACGACCCAAAGCCATCGTTCAGCCATCTACTACGTTGACCTGGATGTGCGGGAGGGGATGACCCTGGAGGAGTGCATTGCACAGGCCAAGAGCCTGGATCAACACCGTCGTGCCACCGGCTATGACCAGCAAGCGTTGGATCAGGCTGCCCGTGCAGGCTTGGCCAATGCGGCGTTTGAAGATGACCGCGAGGACATTCCCGATATCATCAGTGAGTTTTTTCCGGAAGAGTCCGGGCAAACTGAGAGGCTGGATGGTGTCGATGGTTCGACTGTCGATACTGGCAATCTCTCGGACAAACTCAAGAGGAAGTCAGAGGCCGTGGCTGCTTAGGGACATGCCAATGCCTGTTAAAGAGAACCCTGCTGACGGTTGATGCCGTCAGCGGGTTCATCTCCGTCTTGGCCATATTTTTTTGTCATGCTCAGTGTCGGCTGCTCCCGAACGAATGGCTGTAATCGCCATACCGTTTGCTTCTCACCTTGCACAGGTAGCTAGCCCGGTGAAAAAGCTCAGCAAAGGATGCAAAATCCGCACGACTGACGTGGTATTGCCCATTTTCCGAGAAATGGACAAACATCTCACCGCCGTCGCTGGAAAGACCTAGGGCCGACATCCATGCCTCCTGGATGCGGGTATACATGTTCTTGGCGGGGGGGTGGTAGTGCCCCAGCGTGTTGTAGGCATCTCGATTGAGCAGGAGAAGCACGTGGTAATGGGGACGGCCATCCTCGCTGTACTCCTTCGTCCAAAAATACCGCAGCGAGCTGTCGTGGTTGGAATGCCGCTGCTTCATCGCCTGTTTTCGATCATGGGCGATCTTGGCCTTCAGCGAATCAATAAACCTACTTATCACGTGGTTAACTTGCGGTTCCGCCATGATCACCGGAATTCTCAAATCGATTCGAATGGCGAAGACCCGGGCGTACTCAGTCAAAGCCCGGTTGATCGTGTCATAAAGCCGCTCAAGGAACTCGGTGATCAATGGCCCATCCTTGGCCATGACAGGGAATGCTCTGTAGGTTGCTTCGGTATGCAAAGTAAGCTTGGGGTTTTCCTGATGTCTTTTCTTGGGTTTAAGATGGTGACTTTCCATTTCTTCGTACTCCGGCTATGGCACTCATACCGTTACCGAGGTACGTAAGAATTTACTGGCTCATCTGACCGGCTTTGTTGCCGGTCATATTTCCATTCGTTTTACATGCCTATAGCGTTGCTGGCATGTGTCGCTATTTCATTGCTCAAAGAGCTAAATAATTAAAAATCTATATATTAATATTTCCGAAAATGGAAAGAGCGCATTTCCCAGCGCTTTTCGATACAAATCGCCTTATTTGCCTGCTATTTCGCGTCGTTATTTACTCTGGAAAAAGGTCATCAGTTTTTGATTGGATTTGCGCAATTTTCCTCTCTGAAGAGGGGGCATTAACGGGAGCGGAAAGGCCTCCGTTTAGCGCTACCCGGCACGTGCAGAGGCGAAGGGGTCCAGCCCCTCATCTCGCTCCTCAATTCGGGATATGACCCACTCCTGAACCTCGCCCTCGATCCAGCCCACAGCCCTGTCACCCAGGGCAACCGTCTTCGGGAAGAACCCGGCATCCATGTACTTGTAGATGGTGGAGCGGGCCAGGCCCGTCATTTCGATAACGTCTTTCAATCGGATGATGCGCATGATCTAAACCTCGTGAATTTTGCTCATGCCATCAGGCGAAGGAGTAGAGATTTACACGAGGCTCACTCAAACCTATCCTCTATACAGGCCGTTTATTGGCCTTCATAAACGCTAACTAATTGAATATTCGTAAACGAAATTAGAGAAATAATTACTAAACTATTACTAGAATAATTCTATATTGTTACTCGTATTTAGCTATAAACAGACTATAGTATTACTTCAAATTCTGGTGTCTGGACGACACAGTTGACCCAGTGACGCGGAGAGGGGAGTGTTTTTATGGCTATCAAGGACTCTGATGAAGTCCGTGAAAATGAGGGGCTGCCTGATCCGCTACAGTGGTTTGGCAGGAGAGAGCGTCTATGGGCTTGGTGCAAGGCCGCAGCAGCCCACGGGGGACCAGTAGGTCCGGCAGGCTATCAGAATGTTCAACTAAGAAATCAGCTGATCACGGGTGTAATAGGTACGATCATCAGCGCAGAAGCTATTTCGAATGAGGCCAAAAGCTATTTGCTGCCAATAGAGGAGTTTGGCTGGATTAAAGGTGAGCGGCGACAGGAAATCTGGCTTTACCACCGCGGCGTTTTTCAAGGTAGTTGTCGCGTCATCCGTTTTCATCAAGCCGCCAGCAGTTCAGTCGTCGCCGGTCGCTCCGGGTTAAGCATGACCGTGCCGATAGGCGACCAGTTGCGGGTTGCTCCT
>JAVEVM010000671.1:0-3309 GCA_034005055.1 Desulforhabdus sp.
CCGAAAAAGCTTATATTTGCTTCACGTTACTGATCAAAGATAAGTTTTTTCTAACCGTTTCTTAAATTAGTGTCGTTTTGCACGATACGCACGCATTCTTTCTCTTTTCCTGGTGAAATTGTCGGCCTTGCCTTATGGCGAAATCCTTTGTGCAAGATCGATTCAGTAAGACTGCACTACCGGTCTGAAGCACTTCTGCCCCGATCACCGGTACCGGTCGGAAAGCATATTGTATTTATGCCTATGCTATATCTTGATTACTAAGGTAAGATGAGTTTTTGATGAATGGTCGAATTGGCCGTTTGTTCGGGAAACGGTTGGCACCTTTTTTCTGTGGAAGCAATAGGAACGGCCATGAAAATTCCGCAATTTTCCATTTGTATGCTGTTGGTTTTGCTCTTTTCAGCGTGTGGGACAACCAATATCAACCGTCGTGCCGCCGATCAAGAACTGCTGGAAGAGGGTACAGACGCCTACGAAAGAGGGGACTATGCAGAAGCATGGTGGCAGCTGGCGCCGCTTGCGGAACGCGGCGACGCTTTGGCTCAAACCAAGCTGGGAAACATGTATTATCTCGGCCTGGGAGTTCCCGAGGATGACCGGGAAGCGGCAAAATGGTTTGGCAGAGCTGCCGACCAGGGCGATGCGGAGGCACAAATAATGTTAGGTACTTTGTATGTGTTGGGAACCGGAGTACCTCAAGATTATGCAGCGGCGGTGAGATTGTTTCGTATGCCCGCTGAGCTCGGCATTGGTGGAGCACAGTTCCTTCTTGGAATGCTATATATGAATGGAAATGGAGTCCCGCAAGATCCCGAGCTGGCCTACACATGGATGGAGCTGGCGGTTCGGCGGGGCAGTAAAGCTGCACGGGAAGCTCGCCTGATTTTATCCGAGCGGCTGACTCCCGAACAGGTTGCCCGAGCTACCGCTATGGCCGATGCGTGGAAGCCGGGTCAGACCATAAAAAGAAAGTGAGCTTCCTGCCACTCAATAGACAGGGCTCGAGACTATTCCTCCAATTCCAGCTTCATAGATAAAAAGCTCAACATATCCTTAAGCGTGATAATCCCGATCAAACGGCCATCCTCGACAACCATTATACGACTCATGCCCGTGCGGTTCATGGCTGAAAGTACTTTCATGGCATCCTCATCAGGGCCGACCGTATTTTCGGGCGAGCATTCCATGCGCAAATCCCCAACTGTTTTGTATGAGCGCTCTTCCCTCGGGACTTCTTTCACTTGCTTTACCGTGACACAGCCAATCAGCCTGCCCGCGTCAACCACTGGGAACATCTTGAAATGGAAACGATAGAAATAATCCTCCAGAAGCTGTTCAATGGAAATTGAAGGCTCTACCGTGATCGGCTCCGATTTCATGAATCGACTAACCGGCTCTCCTTCCAGAACTTTGCGCGTCACCACTTGCCGATAGGACATGTTGGCAGCATTCTGAAGAAAGAGTCCAATCAGAATCATCCACATTCCGCCGAGCAAGTTCCCGTAGAACATGCGAAAGAAACCGAACCCTATAAGAAACATAGCGAACAGGGAGCCAATCTGCGAAGAAATGCGTGTCGCCCACTCCAGGTTGCCTCTCATCTGCCACAGCAGCGACCTGAGGACTCGACCCCCATCGAGGGGGAAAGCAGGAATCAGGTTAAAGGCTGCGAGCAGCCCGTTAATGATTGCGACGTACTTGAATACACCCACTGCAGGTGTAGGCCAATCGTTGTGTACTCCGAGGGAATAAAGCCCATAAAAGGCAAGCCCTATGGCGACGCTGGACAGAGGCCCCACGACGGACATGAGAAATTCCGCTTTTGGATCGGGCGGCTCCTCCCCCATTTCGGCAACACCGCCAAAGATGAACAGCGTAATCCCCTTCATCTGCATTCCCTGTGTTCTGGCAACAAGCGAGTGGGAAAATTCATGAATAATGATAGACAGGAACAGCCCAAGGGCGGCGACAATACCCATAACCCAGTAGGTTCGGATTGGGAGATTCTTGTATTCAGAAGGAAAAAAACCGGTGGAAAGCGACCAGCTTACAAGAATAGCGATGAAAATCCAGCTGAAGTCGATACTCACTTCAAAGCCGAGAAGATTTACCAGCCTGACTTTTTTGCCAAACATTTGTCAATCCTTCAATAGGAGTATACCGGTTAGGCTTGAGAGCTTTCAAAATCTTCTTCCCTATAGAGAACAAGGGACTTATATGAGCCAAGGAGGCCTTTTCTTACGAGATCAATTTTTCAGAGATGATTTGTAGCGATCCAGGATCTCCTGCACTTCCGGAATAATGGCCGTGTTGCCTCCCAAGCCACAACCACCTGTCGCTTTGAAGCTCAATGGCATGGGCAGATCGAATTCTTTGTTGCGCTCTTCATCTTTCAATGGATTCACCGTGTAGCCCTGTTTAGCAGAAACGGGGCGACCGCATTCGGTTGCTGCGATCCAAATGAAGGTTGCGTCGGCTGGCACAATTCTCTTCAGGTGCGCCTCCAAATGTACAAGAAAATCCCTGTCGGGATAAAGTGACTTGCTGCGCCCGGGATCTCTTCCCATAATGGCACCATTGGTTGCTTTACCCAAATGGTAGTAGCGTGTTTTGCCTTTTTCGCTCAACTGCAGCGACCACACGGGCACAATGTGAATGGTCCCGCCTTCCCCCATACCGGTAGGATAGATTCTGTAGCGGTCGTGATCGGTGATCACTAAAAACAGAGTACTGACCCCATCGACAGTTATCACATCAGCAGGATAATCTCCCAAAGCCACAAGCAAGACATCCGCGATCACCGTTTTCTGCTCACCCCCGGCCAGTCTAAGGCTTACTGCATGCTTTTTCGTCCGAGGATCTATTATTATTTTGGTGGCTACTGCATTGTCATAGACCAGTACGTTTTTCTCTTCGGCAGCTCGAAGAGCATTGCTCCGGTAGCCGGTTACAAAGTGACCGCCCGGGTAACGGAATGCGCTTATCCTGCCGGATTCCATATCGTCGATTATCTTGATGTCGACGCCATAAATTGCTTTCACCTCCATGGGTGTCAACCGTTTCCCAACAAGGCCAAACTGCTCTTTCAATCTGTTCTTCCAAACGGACCTGCCCTCTCCTTCCACTTCAAATACGACTCTACCACACATATTGACAACATCGTGGTTGGGATCGTCGCCAACCCGCTCCATCTCTTTAAGCGCGTTTATTGTGGCGTTGTTTCTCTGTAAATTGATCCTGGCGTAGCGCTTTTCAGCATCCATGAGCTCCAAACCAACATACTGCAGAGCCACCTTCAAGTTCTTG
>JAVEVM010000672.1:0-3309 GCA_034005055.1 Desulforhabdus sp.
ACTTCGCACACCCGCTCGGCCACCTTATCAAGATTGAATCCTTGAGCATGCACTTTGTGTTTCCGCTCCATTTGCTCCCGCGCTTGCAGAAGTACCTGTTCAACAAAATCCCTGTCGCCTAAGATCCGTTCGTCTGATTTTTGGAATACTTGCGCTCTGTGCATCGCCTTCACCTCCGCCCATCCCCCGCTGCTGCGTAACAAACCGCCTCGATGTTTCACGACCCTCCTCATAACTGAACCAATCCTTGCCCTATATAGGGCGTTTACCGGCAGAGATAGTGTGCGTCGCTCCGGCAAGGATGTCTAGAAGGCTGTTTAAGGTGCCTATCAGAGATTCGTCCGTGATGAAAAAGCGTCTTTCCGTCTTGAGGTAATCTGAAAGCCGTCCCCACGTGTCGTATGAATGGTTCTGAAGAAATTCTCGCTCCACCCACAGTGAACTGAGGATTATCTTTGTCATAGTGATCCTGCTTGATAAGTTCCCGCCGGAAGTCATCTCGTTTATGATCGTCAAACTTATCAGAAAATACGGGGTACCAGTCTTGTTCGATCAGGTCGGGCGGTGAATCACCAAAATCAAGCGGATCATCATCCTCGAACTAATCGGTTCCATATTCGATCTCGCGATAAAGGGGCCACGAAACTTATTAGGAGGCGCTGTTTCTGTGATCTCTGCCTATGTTCGGCAGCCTTCATCGCATGCCGAGACGCGGCAGCGTTGGCAGAAACCATGAGCTCAAGTTCGTGACGGTCCATCACCTTGAGATGCCCATCTTTCGGAACTCGCCCAATTTGGCGTGCGGCGCCCGATGGAAGCTCAGCGGAGGTAACGAAGATAAGATTGCGAGGCGTGGACGGATTTCGAAAATACCGATCAGCAAACCGCTGAATTTCTTTTACAGGGAGCCGTGTTTTGTGTTTGACTTAGATTGCGACCTGTTGACCATCCTTGGATGCCAGGATATCTACCCCCTTGATCCATTGGGCCGCCCACGAGTTGAACATCTGTATAGCCAGATTTCGAGAAAAGGTCAGCCACCAACCGCTCAAATTCCTTTGGAGTGAGTTTATATAGATCTACCGGGTCAGGTTTGTTCTTGCTGTCGGGTCATATCTCATTCTCGTATGGCGTATGGCGCAACAAGTAATTGTGTAGTTGTGCTTGTCTCACCATTTCCGATGATAACAGGAAGGCCAAGGGTACTGAAAAAGTTCCGAATATCGCCTGTGGATATGGGAAGAATCTAATGCAAAGCCGCATTACGGTTTTCTTCTATAGGTGGGGGAGGAAACAGTGGCTTGCAGGAGGGACTGCCAGCTTCGTACGAGATCCAGGGAACGGCTGCACGGCCAGCCATCCCCTGCCTCATGTGGCTATTTGGGTATTTCTTTGATGTTAACCGGTTTGGCTTCTTCCAGCTCGAACTGGACAATGTCTCCGGTCTCGAGATCCAGGCCGGTGACGAGCTCTTGAGTGATCTGGTATTCCTTGCCGTCGCGATCCTTGACCGTGTATGTTCCTCCTTCTATTACAACCACTTCACCCTGAATCGGCTCGGCAAAAGCGACGGGAGCTGCCAAAGTAAGAGCGACCAGGGCTACCAGTAAAATTCTAAGAACCAATTTCAGCATAATGAATCCTCCTTTTTCAGTTGGTCGATCGGACTTCTACTATGATGCACTTTCCTCAACAAAAAGCGCCAGCGTTATAGCTGGGCTCGCCCCCCCCGCAATGGCTGTTCATGGCCGTGACACGCTCCCATTGCGATGCTTGCCGTCAAGAAATGAAATTGCGCGGCGGCCGCATTTGTTTAAATTAACCACGAAGAGCAGGAAGAAACCCTTGCGATCTTCTTGCCGAACGCCGGCCGGATAACAGCCCGTGCTGCCAGATCGCTCCGCTGCTATGGGGGGCCGGCAATAGCTGCTGGAGACGATCAACCGGCACCTTCCCGGCTCATTGATCCACTTTAGGGCAGAGCACCGGGTGAAGGCTTGGAGTCGTCCGGATTGATCGGATCGTCCACATCGATCTCCGCTGCGTCTCTTCCATCCTGGACGACCGGGTCATTGCCGAGCGGTTCGCCGGCTTTGAGCCAGGCGCAACCCGAAAGGCCTATCGTCACGCTCAGCAGCACCATGCAAATTGCCACTCTGAGCCAACAACACACTTTTGTCATGCGCTCCCCTCCCCTTATCCGAATGCTGATTGTTTAGCGCTACCCCGCACACTCCGCAGCCGATTCAAAAATCAAAAATCACCCGCCCGTCGGCCGCCAACAACCCGTTGCGTGCCAGCTCACAAGAATGGTATCATTTCATACAACCCGAGCTAATCCAACTGAAAAAAGGAGGAATAAGGTGAGCGTAACAATTAAATGGTTGAGTCACGCCTGCGTATTGATTCAGACCGGCACGACGAACCTGCTGGTCGATCCTTTTTTGAGCGGGAATCCGCTGGCTGCGGTGAAATCCGCGGATGTGCCCGCCGACTTCATCTTTGTTTCCCACGGTCACGGCGACCATCTCGGCGATACCGTGGAAATCGCCAAAAGAACCGGCGCTACGGTGGTATCGAATTTTGAAATTCATAACTGGCTGGTAAGCCAGGGGCTCAAGAATGTCCATCCGCAACATATCGGCGGCGGCTTCAATTATCCGTGGGGCCGTGTCAAGCTCACTATCGCGCATCATGGCTCGGCATTGCCGGACGGCTCCTACGGCGGCAACCCGTGCGGCTTTCTATTTTACGTGGAGGACAAAAAAATCTATCACGCGTGCGATACCGGTCTTTTTTACGATATGAAGCTAATCGGTGAAGAAGGCATCGATCTTGCCATTTTGCCGATCGGCGACAACTTCACCATGGGCCCTGACGACAGCCTGCGGGCAGTGAAGCTGATTGAGCCCAAACAGGTGATCCCCATCCATTTCGATACGTTCGATGTCATCAAGCAGGACCCGGCGGCCTGGAAGAAGCGCGTTGAAGTGGAAACCGCAGCCAGGGTGACCGTGCTCAAGCCCGGCGGGCAGATCGAGATATAGAAGCTTTTCGAGACTGTTCTCCGAACGTCGCGCCTGCTAGAGCGGGAATCCAAAGAGGCACTTGCGGCATGGATTCCCGCCTGAAACATGCGGGAATGACTGAAATGGCATGCGGGAATGACCATAAGCAGAAATGTTCCCGGACAGACCTCCAGCAGCTTCTTCAGAAACAGCCCAGCAGTTAGCAGTGCGCTGGCCGATCCGGTCGAGCCTATTCGGCCATGCTGTCGAGCGCCTTGGCAAATATCTCCAGATCCTCTTT
>JAVEVM010000673.1:0-3308 GCA_034005055.1 Desulforhabdus sp.
GAGGAGAATGGCTGGAGCTCTGCAAAGAGAGCAATCTTATTGCCAGCGGCGTTGATATAAATCGAAGCATGGTAGAAGAACTGCAACAAATGGGACTCGAGGTAATAGAAGAAGATTTTGTCAGTTACTTGCGTGATAAGAATCCAAATACTTTTGGCGCCATAACCGTGTTTCATCTCATCGAGCATTTAACTCTGGAGAACTTAATAATTCTACTTGATGAGGCGCTTCGGGTGTTGAAGCCGAACGGAGTTCTCATACTGGAAACTCCCAATCCCGACAACATCATCGTAGGGAGCCGCAGCTTTTACATAGATCCGACTCATGTGAAGCCGATACCAAGTCCCACACTGCAATACCTGGCCGAGGCGAGAGGCTATGTGAATATCGAAATATTGAACTTGAATCCGGTACCTGAATACGAGAGGGAAGAAGGAATAACCGGCAAGCTGGGTGAGCTGCTATACGGAGCGAGAGATTATTCACTCATCGGGTACAAGCCATGAGCGAGGAAACTATTGCGGTAGTTGCGGTTTCGGCAGCAAACGGCGCAAAGGGAGGGGCCGAGCGCCTCTACGAAGGTCTGATCGGCGCGCTGGAGAGAGCTGGTGCAAAAACGGAATTGATCGAGGTGACGAGTGACGAGTCTTCCTTTGAGGCAATCCAGGAGACTTATCTGCGCTTCTACGATCTCGATCTCTCCCACTACTACGGAGTCATTTCGACGAAGGCTCCGTCCTACCTGGTTCGCCATCCCAATCATGTCTGCTACCTGCTGCATACTATGCGCTCTTTCTATGATATGTTCGAGACGGAATTTCCGGCCCCGGGAGAAGCTCTTGACAAGCAGCGCGACATGATCTTTGCTCTTGACACGGCAGCCCTGAGTCCTCCCCACACGAAGCAGGTGTATGTGATCGGGAAAGAAGTGCAGAAGCGTCTGGCCCATTACAACGGATTGGACTCAGAAGTGCTCCATCTTACAACCACTCTACAAGGATTTTATTGTGGAGAGTTTAGATACGCCTTTTTGCCCGGGCGGCTTCACCGCTGGAAAAGAGTTGATCTGGTTATCGAGGCCATGCGGGACGTTAAGAGCCCGCTGCCTCTGCTCATCTCAGGGGTTGGAGAAGATGAGGCATACTTTAGAGAATTGGCTCGAATGGATAAGCGCATCGTCTTTCTTGGCAGGGTTTCCGATGCGCAGCTGATTCAATTGTATGCAAACGCCCTGGTTGTGCCCTTCGTTCCGGTTAGAGAAGACCTCGGGTTGGTGACACTGGAGGCCTTCTTGAGCCGCAAGCCTGTTTTGACTTGCGTGGATTCAGGAGAACCTGCGCATTTCGTCACAGATCGATCGAACGGTTTTGTTTGCCCACCTGAACCCGGCGAAATAGCGGCCAGGTTGGATTCTCTATATCAGAATGTAGATACAGCAAAGCGAATGGGAGAGTGCGGATATGCCGCAGTCGAGCATATCAAGTGGGAAACGGTCGCTTCGACCTTGCTCCAGTCGTTGGGAAAGTAACATGTCCTCTCGAGGTCAAGAACGATTTTACCGTATCGCAGTACTGGACATGCAGCCAATCGACCCGCCCGTGGGGGGTGGAAGGCTGCGCCTGTTTGGCCTTTACCATAATTTGGGTAACAATCTCAGCGTAAACTACGTGGGCTCCTATGATTGGCCGGGAGCCTCAAGCAGAAAACACCGGCTGTCAACAAGTCTGATGGAGACCGATATTCCCTTGTCCGATGCTCATTTTGAAGTGAACAATAAATGGTCCAGGTTTGTGCATGGACGAACAATTATCGATTCGGTATTCGGGATGATGGGGCACCTCTCTGTTGAGTACATGAAGGCGGTTCGGAATGTCCTGGCTGAGAGCGATGTAGTAGTTTTTTCGCATCCGTGGGTATATCCTCTGGTCAGAACTTTGATCGAAGATCTCAAGCTGGTCGTGCTCTATGACGCTCAAAATTTTGAAGGGCTTCTTCGCATGGAGCTCCTTGACGACGGCAGCGTGGGAACCGAGATATCAAAACATGTCATCATCACAGAGTTTGAACTGGCACATCGCGCAGATGGTATTCTCGCATGCTCAAAGGAGGATTGCAGATTATTCAAAAGCATCTACGGAATTGATGACCGCAAGCTTCATCTGGTTCCCAATGGAGTCTATTCCAGTATGATCATACCACCGAGCCCAATGCAAAAAAGTGAGGCAAAAGCCGAACTGGGGCTGAAAGGTGAAGTGGCCATCTTTATTGGCAGCATGTACAAGCCAAATGTCGAAGCAGCGAAGGTTATTTGCGCCTCTTTGGCTCCGGCATTGCCGAATGTGAATTTTATAATATGCGGCGGAGTCTCGGAAGCACAGGGGTTACTGAGGCTCAAAAGCCAAATTCCACACAACGTTCATTTCGTAGGACCGGTTACCGAGCAAAAGAAGAAGAAATACTTATGGGCAGCAGATCTCGCGGTTAATCCTATGAGCTCCGGATCGGGCACAAACATCAAAATGTTCGACTTCATGACCGCTGGTTTGCCGGTTGTCTCGACTCCGGTCGGTGCCCGCGGCATCGAAGCCGAGGAAGGTACTCGGTCATTTCTGGTCTGTGATCTTGCAGATTTCCCTGCAGGCATCGAATCGGTAATAAAGGATGATACTTTGCGTGCCGAGCTGAGTCAGGGCGGCCGCCTTTTGGTAAAAAGCAGGTACTCCTGGGAGGATATATCGCCTCGATTGGGGAGCCTGATAACAGAGATGATGCTTGGAAGGACAAACGGCAAGGCAAACGCGAGCTTTTCTCCCGAGTACCCGTCCAATACGCTTTCGCTGGTCAAGATTGACCACCACACGACTTTGTCAGCCGGATCAGACGCAAATAAGACCCTTGGGTTGATTACTCCTTGGGGAATCCGCTGCGGTATTTCGGAGTATTCTCGCTATTTGTCCCGCGGACTGGCGAAGCAAAATATTGCGTGTAGAGTCTTTGCCAGCAAAAACGAACAATTGGAACAGGTCAACGAGAACTGTAACAATGTGTTTATCGATTGGAGCTGGCGCTATGGCGACATAAACGTCGATAGGATAATTCAAGGCTGCAAAACGAAAGAGATCGGAAACATAAATATACAATACCATCCCAACTTTTTCTCGGAGCCGACCCTGGTAAACATTGCACAGCGCTGCGCAGAAAATGAGATTAATCTTTCTGTGACGCTGCACAACACCTTGGATATGAATCTGCAATCTCTTCTCGTTCTCTCCAAGATGCCGGTGAAGCTGCTGGTTCACAGCCAAAAA
>JAVEVM010000674.1:0-3298 GCA_034005055.1 Desulforhabdus sp.
GGATATTGGCAAAGCTTTTGACAATCGCCATGTCGTTGAAGTGGCGGCCGATGTTTGCCACAATGTCTCCAGCAGTGCTCACATGCCAAAAGCGAACCGAAATTCTGGAGGCATTGGGCGAAAGGCCAAGGATATAGAAAGGCACCTCCGGCTCATCGACGGTATCCTGGATACGACCCTTGCGGGCAGCTTCGAGAATCACCCGCAGATCCCTCAAGGGAGCTTCCTGCTCCGCGTCTTCCATGTCGGCGCCAAACCCTGGATCAAGAAGCCCGGCCAAAAGCGTCTCGGCGAAAGTTTTCCTTTCCGCCCAAAAAACGACCGTGGCATCGCCGATGCGTATCTTTTGACGGCTGCCGTTCCGCAGCAGCCAATTGAGGGCGGTTGTATAGCCGAACGCTCCCCGCTCGCCGATTGGCGCATTGTAGTTCTGCGTCTTCCCATAGGAAGTAAATGCGTCGAGATTGAATGAAACCAGGGCGGCTCCGGAGGATTGAGCGCCCGCGACTCCTTTGACGGATGGATGGAGGCGCGCAATTGGCCCTTCGGTCCCGCTGATCAAGCAAACTGCTGAAAAATCTTCATCGCTTTCGCTGTAATGGTCAGACCATGCCTTCTGCAGGGTGAAACATTCGTGAAGAAAGCGGTGTTCGCCCTCCAACCTAAAGACAAGATTCTGCCCGGCCATTTCCTGCCAGTATTTTAGATTGGGCGCTTCCGCAGGAATCCAATTGTCCAAAAAGGCAAGCAACGCCGCTATGCCATGGTCGTCCAACCGGTCACCGATAGCGTGATGTGATTGCTTAAAGGCATCAAAGGCCTTCCAGGCTCGTTGCGGATTTCCCCCACTATCGGCTCCGAGCACATACCGGGTATTGTCCCATAAAAAGTTGGGAGCGATGGCAACAGTTCTCTTTACGGGCTCCGGCACCACAAGTTCCACTGGGACCATCCTCTTGCCGTCGTTAACGCGCAAATCCTGCACATCCAACAGTTCGCCTGAAGGACTCAATACAAGACAGAAATGAATCTTCTGACGAGCGAATCCGAAGACCGGAATCCTTCCTTCTTCTCCGCTCGATAACCGATCATAGTATTTATTCAGCGCCTGAAGAATCATCCGCGCACCTCCAGGCTTTCGAGTCTTGGCACCTCAATTACGCCCTCCCGCATGACAGCCCTGAAAAACTTGGCTTGCATGTCCATGGCGTAATCGATGTCAAAAAGCATCCAGCCGAGGTCCTTTTCACCCGTATGCACCGAGATTGGCACTTCACCTTCGAGCAGTTCAAAATGTGCGGGAAATTCCCGGCATCCCAAATAGGGTGTGTGAAAACATTGGCCGGCCCGGGCGCGCCTTACAAACATTTCTTTGTGTTTTGCGGTATTTGAGTCCACGGCATCCTTGAGCTCGAATAGACCTTCGATCACATAAGCGACGTCTCTCAGGACCAGCGCGGCACGTTGCTGTCGGTCATCCTCGATGAATGTTCCCAGCCTGCCTTTGCCTGCCTTTATCGCTTTCTTAACACTGCCTGTCGGAATTTTGCCGCCCAGCTCATTTCTACGGATATTGGAAAAGCGGATAGGATTCAGTACTCGAATCCGTTCAACGACCCATCGGATCTCGGGCTTCCAGTAAATAGCCTCAAGCACGCCACGCGCGGCCGATGGCGTCATAACATCATAGGTAACACGCTCGACTTTCATCTCCGGACGAGTGAAGCAAGCATAGTCTCCCCAGACTTTGAGCTTAACCCCGTGTGCCATTGCACCTCCTTTCTTCAATTTGGCTTAAGTATTGGCTTGCCTGTATGATCATTGGGAAGGATCGAAAAACACATCCTTCATGGAAACAAGAGGTCCAGGGAATTGGAATTGAACGTACAGCTTGAAAAGAGCTGATTAGAAAACGAGCGATTAAAAGACCAATGATTCCGGCGTAAAATCTCTTTCTTCATCATAAGCCAGACCGACGTCATCACGGTAACAACGCGCGTACCCCTCTTCCGTGAGGGCCGGATAGATCTTCTGCAGCCACTCGATCGCCCCCGCATTCTCCAAATGCGTCAGGGCTTGCGACGGGACCTGCACTGTATATCTTTGCAGTTGCCGTAACAGGCGCCCTGGAAACTCCGCATAGCGAAGGCTCTTTAACAGGTCCCGTGCTTGCTGATCCCATGGAATAAGAACCGTTTGACCTTCATCGCGAATAAGGCGGAATTTTTCTGCCACGGTTTTGAAAGGAAAGAATAGATCTCCAACGGCCTCACCAATATCGGACAAGATACCCTGAGCGTCCAACCTCTCTCCGGCACGCCAGTAAAGCAATCGAAAATATTCCGTGACGGCGTCAAGAGAAAGGGGATCTTCATGCATTCTCATGATTTCGCTTGCAGTTTCAGCGGGAGAGCGGAAGCTTCCCGGTGGCAGCCCGCGTTCCGGAATGTAAACGAACACCCGGCCGGGATGAGCAAGCCTTCCTTCCCGATTGCATCGGCCGGCCGTCTGCGCAATGGAATCAATGCCCGCCAAGGCTCGAAAGACGACAGGAAAATCTATGTCAACTCCAGCCTCAATAAGTCGAGTGCTGACGAGTCGGCAGCTTTGATTGCTTGCGAGTCGAGCTTTGATTTCAGCAAGCTTTGTCGAACGATGCTCGGGGCACATAAGTGCGCTCAAATGATACGCGCCTTCAATGTCATTGATTCTTTCGAAAAGCTCCATCGCTTCCCGCCGCGTGTTAACCACGCAAAGCACTTGTTCTTTTTCTCTTAGCCGCTCGGAAAGTTCGCACGAGTCGAGCGACCCGACGTATTCCATGCTCACGCGGCGAAATGATTCATACAGGCTTTTGGGCTTAGGCATAATCTCTCGCACATGATCGAGTCCTTGCCTGAACTCTTCGTTTTGATGCAGGGCGGGCTGGGTGGCTGTGCACAACACCAGGGTACAGCCGTAACTGGACGCAAGCTCCTTAATGGCCTCGAGGCATGGCAGCAAGAAGGGCACAGGAAGCATTTGAGCTTCATCGAGAATAATTACGCTTCGGCAGATGTTGTGGAGCTTTCGGCAGCGCGAGGTCCGACTGGCAAAAAGAGATTCAAAAAATTGCACGCTGGTGGTGACGACAAGCGGAGCATCCCAGTTTTCACTTGCCAACTCGAAGCGACGCAGCCATTCTTCATATTCAGAACCAGTCTCAAGATATCGTTTCGTGTCAAAGGCGCTGTGGTGTTCAAGCACCGCATCTTCTCCAACGAATTTCCTGAATATTGCCGCATTCTGTTCAATGATG
>JAVEVM010000675.1:0-3297 GCA_034005055.1 Desulforhabdus sp.
TTCCGATCTAACCGGCAAAAACTCCACATGGGTGAACTCCATCATCTTCAAATAGCCCGGCAAGCTGCCAGCCATTTCGCGATAGCTGAGAGCTCTGTTATCCTCCTCCGGAACTCTTCGCCAGGAGCCATGGTGCATTTCATAGATTGCGACCGGGGCGGCCAGATCGTTTTTTGCTTTTCTTCCCTTCATCCACTCCCCGTCCCTCCATTCATAGCTCAAGTCCCAAACCACGGAAGCGGTCTTGGGAGGCTCTTCCCATCTAAAGGCAAACGGATCCCCCTTGTCTACCTGGTAACCGCGATGCTTTGATGCAATGTGGTACTTATAAACAGCGCCATTGCCCAATCGAGGAATGAATCCCTCCCAAATACCCGACTCGTCTTCCCTCACTTTGAGCGGATGGGATTCCTTGTTCCATTGATTGAAATCTCCGATGACTGAAACCCGCTCGGCGTTAGGCGCCCAAACGGCAAAATGTGCTCCCTCCACATCGTCCACAGTGATCACGTGAGAGCCCATTTTTTCATAGAGTCTAAAGTGATTGCCCTCTTTCAGCAGATATATGTCATGGTCGTTCAAAAGACTCACACCGTATACCATATCCGTTTGATCCATCCGACTGATCCTCCTTCAACCTGGCTCCCCGGATTATTGTCAGTGGCCGCTCGGGTGCGGGAATCTAGCCCGAACAGAGCCGAAGCTATTCATCATTCAAAAGATACCTGATCCCTCTGAGTGGGACGGGCACCCAACCCGGACGATTGTTCAATTCGTACCCCAGCTCGTACACGGCTTTCTCCAGTAGAAAAGCCTTCAACATGATCTCCGTCTGCAGATAATCCACAGGAACAATTCCTGAGCCGTCGATCACATCCAGGTAAGACTTGAGGAAAGCGGCGCCCATGTAATAGTACCAGAGGTCAGCCCATGGCACTAAATCCGATATCTTCTTATAATCCGGATCTGCCGCTGTCAGCAGTGACAGATAGGCAGCATAGTGAAAGGAACGTACCATTCCGGCTGCGTCTTTCAAGGCTGATTGCTTGATCCTCCTTTCGGGAAGAGACCTGGCGGGCTCGCCTTCAAAGTCGATGATGATAAAATCTTTTCCAGTATAAAGTACTTGGCCAAGATGATAATCACCGTGAATGCGAATTCGCATCGCTGACAGATCTCTGTCTACAAACGCGCGCAATTTTTCCATGACCTGGTGCTCCCGCCCGAGCAGTTGCTGTGCCTCCTCTTGTACGCCTGCAGAAAGTTTGCACAAATTGCTCTCAAGCAGTCGCAGTACCCGCCTGACCAGCTCCGCCATGGACCCGAACACTGACATCTGGAATGGACGCGAAAACGGTTCCGGCTTAAAGCTTGGATGATCCGTTGCCGCAGCCAGTGCTTTGTGAAGCTCTGCAGTACGCGTGCCGAGAAGCCCCGCCAAGTCCAGCGCTTGCTCCGATATGAGCTCCACATGGCTCGGTGGAACCGGCCGCTGTGAAAGCTCAAGAAAGGAGATCGCCGCAGAGGGAGTTGGAGCTTTTACTCCGCTTGCCCCTACTCCTCGATAGTAGTATTTCACAGCATCCAGAAAATAGCTCCAAGAATCACCGCGATTCGGCACGAAAGACTGTAGAATTCCGATCGAGATCGGCTCTTCATCCGCACCGCGGTATTCCAGCGCGCCCGCAAAAGACGGGATATTCGGAAATGGGACCACTTCGGTGAGAAAGCTCACTATTTCAAGATCCGGATTAATCCCCTGCTCGGGGTGCCGGTAGAGCTTCAGAAAAAGCTCTTCACCAAAAAGAACGGCGGTATTGGTCTGTTCTGCTTTAAGCACTTTTGGTGTCGGAAAATCGGCTGCCTCTTCGGCCTTGTTGCTCAGTGCTCTTCCCGGATAGGCCTGGAGAGAGCCATGGCGGCCCCTAATCGTCCTGCTTTGGACAATGGATGAAAGCAAGTCGGTACAAAACGATTCACTGTATACCCCGTCATAGATAATTGCCCGCCTGCCATCGAGCTCGATTGGGGATACCACCGCCTGGGGGAAATTGCCCGCTATTTGATCTGCTGCGACATCCTTGGCACAACCGAGCGGCAATACATAGATTTCCGCTCCTCCATCGGCATAGGTGACACGCATCAATAATATTTGAACCAGACGAAGCGGGTCTCCGACAGGAATAGATTCGACAATCTCAAGCCTTTTCATCTGCCGGGCCTTGCCCCCAAACCAGCGGCACTCGCGGAGATAGGCCGGTAAAATGAGAGTCTCCAGCTGTTCCCTCGGTCTGCCGGCAAGAACGTCCGTCCAGTTATGCTTGGCCTGCAAAATCGGCATTTGTGCCTCGTAGTCCGGTTACGATCTTTTATTACATGAAATAGTCAAAGTCCGTTTCCCGCTTCAGCCGTTTTCTCAATTTGAAGATATACGCCGGCAGAACATGTGGGTTCAGTTCAACGCGATTCACTTCCCCTTGCCAAATGTATTTATCGTCGCTCAAAAGATCGTGACAGAGATAAGGCTGGTCAGGAGCTATTCCGAGCTCGCCAATGGGTATCCGCAGCCATCCGGACCGAGTATGGTAAGGATCCAGGTTGACCACAACCAGTATACTCTCAGAACCGTCTTCGGCCTCTTTGCCGTAAAAGAGCAGATAATCATTGTCGACTTCAAAAAATCTCAAGTTCCAGGTGCTCTGCAGGGCCGGATTCTCTCTTCTGATCCGATTGACCCGTGCTATGAATTGCTTCAGGTTGCCCGGTCGATCCCAATCCCAGTGCTTGATTTCGTATTTTTCCGAATTGAGGTATTCTTCCTTTCCCGGCAGCGCTTCACTGACGCAAAGCTCGAAAGCCGGTCCGTAAATTCCGTAGCTGGAAGAAAGGGTAGCAGCGAGTATCAATTTGATAACAAAAGCCGGTCTGCCTCCGTACTGCACAAGCTCCGGCAAAATGTCGGGCGTATTGGGCCAAAAATTCGGCCGGAAGTATTCCCTTTGCTCCGTTTGGGTCAACTCTGTCAAATAATCGGTGATCTCTTTTTTTGAGTTCCTCCATGTGAAATAGGTATAAGACTGAGTGAAGCCAAGCTTAGCCAATCGCTTCATGACCTTTGGCCGGGTAAAAGCCTCGGAAAGAAATATAACCTCCGGATAGTCTCTCTTCACTTCTGCTATAAGCCACTCCCAGAAGGGAAAAGGTTTCGTATGAGGGTTATCGACCCTAAAGATTCGAACTCCCCGGTCTATCCAGAATAACAGAACGCTTTTTAGCTCTTCCCACAGCTCCTGCCAT
>JAVEVM010000676.1:0-3297 GCA_034005055.1 Desulforhabdus sp.
GAGTGGAACGTGGAGCCCAATCAGCGGCTCCTGCAAACGGAGATTCTCGATATTCTGGATATCTACCATAACATGCCGATCCGTGAGGTCAACGTCAGCCAACTGATGTGGGATATTGCCGGGCTCTTGCAAGAGCATCAAATCAAGCTGCCCGCCGACCTGGCAATAATGATCAAGACCCTGGTAACCGCCGAAGGAACGGCCCGCCAGCTCTATCCGGACCTCAATGTAATAGCCGAAGCTCAACCATACATTGAAAGGCTGGCGACTGAGCAATGGAAGCCTAAAACCATTTGGAGAAACATCCGCCGCAGTCTGAATCACCTGTATTATCTGCAAAAGCAATTGCCTGAGAAGATCGAACGAATCTTCGAGAAGGTCGATCATGGAGAACTAAGTATTCAGTTCCAGCACAAAAACCTGGAAAGCTTGCAGGGCACTCTGGAAAACGTCGCCAATCGCGTCACCCTCGGTTTGGTGATAGCTGCAATGATTATAGGCTCTTCAATGATCATCACGACCGGTGTCAAGCCGTTGCTGTTCGGTTTTCCCGCCTTCGGAATAATAGGCTATATCTTTTCTGGGGTAATCGGATTGTGGCTGGCCTACAGCATCATCCGCACGCGGAAATACTGAAGACAGAAATCAGAGGACAGAAGGCAGGCGACACAGCGCGGCACAAGGCCGCAGCCAAATTCGAATAGCGAAATCCGAAACAAATTGAAATTTGAATCTTCGAATGCTCAATATAGTCTTGAGGATTACTTGGAAGGAGATTCGGGGCTTTCCTGCGTCCAGAAACTGCCAAGGTCGAGCTCCACTTCACCGAAAGGCTCCGCCCTCACCCTGGCGCTTCCGATAAAAGCTCCAATTCTGGCCCATGTACCGGATTTTAGGATAAAGACCTCGAGCATCTTATCTCGTGGATCAATCAGCCAGTAGTAGCTCACTTCAAACCTGGCATATATATCCATCTTTTTGATTTTGTCGTTTTCGACCGTACTCGGCGAAAGGATCTCGCAAATCCAATCGGGAGCCTTCGAAAACCAGTTGTTTTCGGGCCATCCGGGAAAATGCTCTTTCCTCCACCCCGACCAGTCGGGCACCAGCAGATCATCTCCAAACATGATCTCAACTTCAGGGAGGATGATCCATCCTCCAGGACCGCCCCCTTCTCCGAAATCATACCGGGGGGAAATTTTGCTCCCCAGCGCAACGGCAGCGCGGGCATGCCTCGGTGCAGGCTTCGGAGTGACGATGAGCTCTCCGTTGATTATCTCGCCCGTCATATTTTCCGGGATATCGTAGAGATCCTCGTAAGTGGCCTTTTTCCTGGCTGGCTCTGCTGTCATATGAAGACTCCATAGACCTCTTGAAAGACAGACGATGTGCTTTCCTCTGCACTGTGGGGTACTCTGTACCAAGCAGTATCGCGTTTTTGACATTGACCCGTCAAGACCGCCTTCCCCTGGTGTGCAAGCCGCAACCAGCGGTAAGCTCACAGTTTCGAGCCCCAATGCTCACCGCTTAGATCATACCATAAGTCCCTTGTGGGCGTTTTTATGAATGTCCGAGTACCAGCGTTATCCATCCGTTGAGCTCCTTTTCGAACAGGATCTCCGTTTGCTCGGCTATCAGCTCCAAAACAGCGGGCAACCGGGATCGCAAGAAACCGCTCATGACCATCCAACGATAATCCAGCCATTGTTTTTCAGCCAGGACCTGACAAAGACATGGCCACTCCAGGTTCATCAGCAGCAGATCCGAGCCCTGCCGGAAGACTCCAAGGTGTTGCGCAACCAGCACATCTATTATTCTTTGCTGGTCGTTCACCAGCACATTGTTTCGGGCAACCCGGGCCGCCAGCGGAACACAATCCACAGCCCGCACCGCGGCAGCTCCCAGCCGGGCACAGGCCAGAGCCAAAATGCCCGTCCCGGTTCCCAGGTCTACAACGCTGGCCACGGGATAGCGATCGAACAGATCGGCAATGGCCAAAAGACAACCCCTGGTAGTCTCGTGCAAACCACTGCCAAACACCAACCCGGGGTTGAGTAAAATCGGCAGTCCTTCCCCCGTGTCAATGATTTCCGAGCCGAAAACCGTTTGGATCAGGAACGGGCCAACGGACTGGCCACGTGTTGCAACCTGCTGCCATTGACTATACTCAAGCTGATAAGTGTTCGATAAGGTCCAGCCAGGACCATTTTCCTGCAGCCAGCTGAACACTTCCCAATGCGCGCGGCATTCATTAAAGAGATAATAAAAGGGAATTTCCGGCCAAATCCCCAGGTACCCTTCTCCTGCCGGCTCCCTGACTGGAGATTCAGGCCCGCGACATTCATAAACATAGAGTGTTTCAGGAACACTGTAGGCCATAATGCTCACCTTTGACATTTTTGCCAGGATAGTCCATTGTAGCACGCGAAGACGCGAAGGCGCGAAAAGATATTTGTCGATCTTTGCGGCTTCGCGTGAGCCTTAGTTGGAGTGGCACCTGGGACAAAGGTTCCCACTATTCCGCAATGATCCCGTATTTAAAACTCAGCGGGGGAAAAAATGGAAATTATTCAGACACCAGTGGGCAGCATGGAAGTATTTTGCTACCTTGTCTATGATGAACAGAGTAATGAAGGCATCCTCATCGATCCAGCGGGCGATGAAAATCGGCTCCTGGATTTACTAAAAGAACGAAGCGTCAAGCTTCGATATATCCTCAACACTCACGGGCATGCGGATCATACCTGTGGTAACGATTACCTGCGGCAGGAGACAGGAGCCAAGGTCGTCATGCACACTTTGGACGACGAATTCTTCCAGCAGTCGGAATGCCGGCAATGGGCCGAAATGATGGGATTTTGTGCGGCAAAGCCGGCAGACATCCGGGTCTCAGACGGGGATGAGCTTTCATTTGGCAATTTAAACGCTAAATTCATTCACACTCCCGGCCATACACCAGGCGGCTGTTGCATTCTGATCGATGGCAACCTTTTTACCGGCGACACCCTTTTTGTTGGCGCAGTGGGCCGCACGGATCTTCCCGGCGCTTCGTTCCAACAGCTGCTTGAATCGCTCAAAGCAAAGATATTGCCACTGCCTCTCGAAACAGTTGTGTGGCCGGGGCATGACTACGGCGATCGTCCCGTGTCAACCATCCAACATGAGCTGGAGGCAAATCCTTATATCACGGATTTTCTATTAGACGATGAATAACGAAGAACTGTCGGACTGCCTTTGTTTTTCCTCTCCGGTGGGTTGGATAACGATTTGTGCCAGTTCTGCTGGCATATACCGGCT
>JAVEVM010000677.1:0-3290 GCA_034005055.1 Desulforhabdus sp.
ATAAGAAGCGGTATCTGGTTGGGAGACGTGCCAAGCACGATTTCAAGCTTGGCGATTTCTTTTTCCCTGCGGATCTTGAGGATCGTCAGGTGACCGCACGAGCTTACCAATTCTCCAGGCCCTGGGGGGTGACCGTCCGGTGGCATGATTTTGCCGTGTTGTTGTCGAAGTCCAATCCTGATTTTCTTGAATTTCATCTGAGTTTCAAGGATATGGACGAGGATTACCGCAAGTTTTTTACCAAACCGTATGATCTTGATTTGAAGGTGCACAGCCCGGATACCTTCGAGGGGGATCATCTGCTGGACCTTTCGCACCCCGATCAGGCGCATCGGGAAAGGTCTTTGGCCGAATTGCAACGGGTGATCAACCTGACTCGGGAATTGAAACCGTTTTTCCGAAATACCGTTACTCCCCAAATCATCGCCAGTCTCGGGGGGTTTCGTGTTGACCGGTTCCTGACCAGGGAGGAGATAGCAATTAGATACGAGACCCTGGGAAACAGCCTTGCGCTGCTCGATATGGATGGCGTCGAGTTGATTGCCCAGACCCTGCCGCCGTTTCCCTGGTATTTCGGCGGACAACTCTATTTGAATCTTTTTGTCCATCCTGACGATACCGCTGATTTCTGTGCCAGGTATGGTATGCGTTTGTGCCTGGATGTCTGTCATTCCAAATTGGCCTGCAATTATTTCAAATATTCATTCAAGGAATTCCTCGACACCGTTGCTCCGTATGTGACCCACTTGCATATGGCCGATGCCGCCGGAGTGGATGCCGAGGGGCTGCAGATTGAAGAGGGCGAGATAGATTTTCCTGCACTTGTGGTGCAATTGCGGGAGCTTTGTCCAGAGGCGTCGTTTATTCCCGAGATCTGGCAGGGCCATAAGAATGAAGGTGAAGGATTCTGGATCGCACTGGAAAAACTAGAAAAAATGAAATTCTGATTACGAGAGAAGGATTGTCGGCACATGACTGTTGGATCCGGAAGGAAAAAGCGCCTTATCATACCCATCGAGACCAAGGTGCGTGAATTCCATGGGAAGTATCTCTTATCGTTGATTGCCGCCGAGCGGGGATTTGACGTTATTCTCGGCCGGCAGGATCATCTGCGTGAAGCGTTGCAGAGCCTCGGTCCGGCGATATATCTGGACAAAAGCATTTCTGAAACGAAAATACCGTGGTTCAAAAAATTCCGCTCTCTAGGTACTGCCGTCTGTGCGTGGGATGAGGAAGGACTGGTCTTTTTTGATGATGAAACGTATCAAAAAATGCGCTTTTGTGATGAAGCGTTTGACCAAGCCTCACTATTTTTTGCCTGGGGAGATGTTCAATCCCGTGCGATGCTTACCAAGCGGCCTGAAGTAGCCGATAAAATCAAGGTTACAGGAAATCCCCGGTTTGATTTGCTAAGACCTGAATTCCGCTCTTTTTTTGACGAGGACGTCAACCGAATTCGTGAGAACTTCGGTTCGATCATCCTGATCAATACCAATTTTTCATTCGTCAACCACTTCCAGAACGAGGACGTGCTCCGTCAACAACTCAATTCTTACAGTATTTCCTCGCAACCAGGATTTTTTGAGGGATGGACTGAAGCGCAACGACATGCGTTTGATGCATTCCGAGAAATGGTTCCTCTGCTCAGTGAGCGATATCCTGACCATACTATTCTGATCAGGCCACATCCGTCTGAGCGATTCGATCCATGGAACAACTTGGCAGAACAGTATGAAAATGTCGTGGTGAACGCTGATGGAAATGTTCAAGAATGGATTCTGGCATCGAAAGTCTTGGTGCACTTTAACTGTACCACCGGAATCGAAGCGTACTTTCTGGATGTTCCTTCGATAGCCTATCCCAAGACGCCCGATGCGGCCTATGTGCAACCCTTGCCGAATGGGTTGAGCTTGCAGGCGGGGGCTTATGGTGACCTTGTTCGGTTGATTGACGAAATTCTGACGCAGGGTTCCGCCTATCCGCGGCTCCGGGACGATTCGCGCAAAAGCCTGTTTGCCGCAAGCTATATGAGTGGCATGGACGGCCGCCTCGCCTCGGAGAGGATCGTCGATTGTCTGCTCCAGCTCGACTATGAATCCGTGCTGCCTCAACCCGAACCCGTGCCACAAGTCCCGCTGATCAAACAGGTTTGGCGACAGATATTGAAGCTGGTTCGTCGGCCCGACGAGCGTGGGCAAGCGTATCTGAGTAAAAAATTTCCCGGTCTCGACAGGCATGAGATGGACTATAATTTGTCGAGATTCCAACAAATCACCGGTCGCTTCGAGGGGGTGACTATCGAACCGGTGATGCCTCAATGCTTTCGCCTCATCGCACGTTGAGGCGGGCGATTCGATAATGCCCTTTGAATGGTGGGGTGCGATCGGCACAGGATACGATGAAAACCATTGAATTCATGGGGCTGCCGGGAGCAGGTAAAACAACGCTGGCCTCGGTCTTGCTGCGAACCCTGCGAGCAAAGGGCATGCCGGTACTCAGCCAGGCAGAGGCGATCAATCTCTGCATCCGGCGGCGTGACGACGGCATCCTCATCAATGCACTTAAGCATCTCCCCAAGGCATGGTGGGAGCCCTGCGCGGGCATACAAAAGGCATTACCCGAAATGCACCGGTTTTCTTACCGGCACGTTTCCTTGTTGCACCTGATATCATCGACGATCGAGCGAAATAGCCTGCCAGAGAATTGGTCCGAGTCTTTTCTCTATACTTTTTTCCGGCAATTCGCCGAGCACCAATTGGCTGAGGACTATTTGCAGAAACAAGAAGTGCGAGTGGTCGAGGAAGGATTTCTCCACCGGGGCTTCACCTTGTTCGGCTACTTAGCGGCGGCCTCTGCCAGCGACGAATTGCTCAAACGGTACGTGGATAGCATTCCGCTGCCTTCGGCTGTTATTTTTATCGATGTTTCGCCCGAGGAATGTTGGGGCCGTTTGCAGAAGCGTGTCGAACCGCCGGTACCGCTTAAAGCTCGTGAGAAAGGAGATGCCATCGGACAGCTCGCCGTGGGACACAGTTGTCTGCAACGAATAGCTGCGTTAAGCGAGCGAAAGAATATTACGGTCCTGTCTGTGGGCAACAGCCAGGACGAAGCGATCCCCTTGGAAAAACGTCTTGAAGCGGTTGTTGCATCTCTTGGCACGTACTAACACGTAGCACTTGCTAATCCATTTCGAATGTAATGAACCATATTGTCGATCAGACCATGCCAAACGATTTTCGAGACTATTGGAATACCTGGTATTTTCGGTTCAAAAAGGTAACCAGTCAGTT
>JAVEVM010000678.1:0-3285 GCA_034005055.1 Desulforhabdus sp.
CCTGGTCAGGATAACGTCATCTTTACAGTAATCGATCAACAGATCCCATTTGCCTTCTCGCAGCCAACTGACGGCTTGTACACCGTCCGCCGATTTGCACTTGCCGAGGCAACAGGTTGCGAGATGGTCCAGACTGAGTCGAAAGCCAAGACGCTGCTGGATCTCGCCAAGTATGTCGAAGGTGGGTATTTGGTTGAAATCTATGGACGTATACGCTTTAAGTACCTCGTAGTCGAATTGGATGAGATTGAAGCCCACCACCAGATCGAGCTTCTGCAGATGTCTGATGAGCGAAAAGACGTCATCTTCTTTATAAACATGAAAAGTACCCGCCGGGATCTCATAAATGACCGCCACGGAAAGCCGCATCAGATGCTTATTTTGCCAGCCTCCAACTTCTTGGGCCAGGCGCTGCGTTTCGATGTCGAAGAAGCCTATTCGGCATTCCGTGCTTTCCTGCGTGGGGGCCGGACATGCAGATATCGCGCTTTGCTCCTCCGCTTCGAGGGCCGCGTCCGTCGGCGGCTCGGCAAGAGTCCAGGTGCCGGTGAGATAATTCATGATGGCGAGAGCCGCCCGTTTGTCCAACGGCTTGTTGCCTGCACCGCATTTTGGAGAGTGGATGCAAGCCGGGCAACCTTCCGTGCAGGCGCATCCGGACACCAAATCTCGCGTCTTTTCGAGCAATGGAAGGATGATTTCGTATCCCCTTGCGGCCAGGCCGATTCCACCCGGAAAGCCGTCATATATGAAGATGGCGCTCTTTCCGACCTGCGGATGGTTAGGTGATGCAATACCGCCTATGTCATTCCGGTCGCAAAGAGCGAATAGAGGGAACATGCTGATCATCGCGTGCTCGATGGCGTGAATTCCACCCATAAAATGGAGCTTGGAAGCTTGAATGCGTGCGGCAATCAAAGGCTCAATCTCCAGCCATAGGCCCACCGTCTCGAACACCTGCTCCGGCAAATCGAGCGGATTGAAGCCGAGTAATTCCTGGCTGAAGAAGCGTCTCTTTTCATAGCCGGTAATTTTCTCCGTCACGCGAAGCCGGCCCAGCCGCACGATGAAATTTGCCACCGGTTTGGAGGAGAGAGCATCCAGGATTTCGGTCTCTTTTTCACTCTTGACCCTGGTAAAGTAGGGAACCTGGTTAGAGGTAACATGGATGAGCCGATTTTTCAGATCCAGGCTTTCGACCTGGTAAGGCATTCCTCGATGCAGGTAAACAGCTCCCGGATGGCATTCCTTGAAAGCTCGCATGCCGTCACTCTTACCCAAAGGAATTTTCTTGTCTTCTTCGGAGACTCTCAAAATAGTATAAGAGCTTCCTATGGAGCGAATATCGACTTCTCTATGGGGGCGTTGACTTCTCGACAGCCAACGATCGCCGTCGGCGGTCTGCAAGAGCCTGCCTGCCGTGGTCAGGTCATTCACAACTCTGGCAATACAATCATGGTCCCATTCCCTTTCCCCTATTTCCAGAGGAAGCTCGGCCGCTGCACATGGCAAATGGGCTTTCAGAATCTCTTCGTTTAACGGATCGGTGACCGCCAGCTCGTAGCCGCTCTTAAGGAATTGCTCCGGGTGCTGTACGATGTACTGATCGAGGGCGTCCAATTGCGGCAGCAAAATGATTGCCGATTCCTGTCCTCCGCGCCCCACCCGTCCACCTCTCTGCCAGGTGTTCATGACAGTGCCGGGATATCCTACCAGGATGCAAACGTCGAGACCGCCGACATCAATCCCCATCTCCAGCGCACTGGTGGAAATAACCGCAGAAAGTGAGCCATTGGCAAGCTTCTGCTCGATGACCCGCCGTTCTTCTGGAAGGAATCCGGCACGGTATGAGCTCACCTTTTTAGCCAGTCCGGGAGCTGTCCTGGTTACGCTCAAATGCAGCAGTTCTGTGAGCTTCCGGGACTGGGTAAAGGCGATGGTTTTGAGTCCGGCTTGGGCTGCAAGCACCAGCAACCGAGCGGCCAAGCCGGGCAGATAACTGCCTTGGGCCTCATCGGGTTGCATAAAGATAAAATGGCGCTTTGTTTGTGGTGTGCCGTGATCACGGATGACGGCGATGTCGCCGTTGCAAGAACCTATCAGCTGTTCGGCCAGTTCCTTCGGATTGGCAATGGTTGCAGAAAGAAGAACAAATTGGGGATTACTACCATAAAAGCGGCAGATCCTCTGAAAGCGTCGAAAGATTTGAGCAACATGGCTCCCGAATATTCCCCGGTAGGTGTGCAATTCGTCCAGCACCACATAACGCAGCTTTCTCCAGAAAGCTTCCCATTTACTATGGTATGGAAGTAGAGCATAATGAAGCATGTCCGGATTAGTTAGCAGGATATGCGGATGGTGCTGCCGAATTTTGGCTCTTTGATAGGGCGAGGTGTCGCCGTCATATACAGCGCATCGGAATTGAGGCTCGCTTTCGAGTGCTGCGAAGAAGTTGTTTAGCGTTTCAAGCTGGTCTCTGCTCAAGGCTTTAATCGGAAACAGGTAAAGGGATCTTTGGTGAGGGTCGGAAAGGAGAGTCTCGGTCACCGCTAAATTGTAGATCAGGGACTTGCCGCTTGAAGTCGGTGTAGCCACCACTACATTTTTCCCGCTGCGGATCTCTTCCAGTGCCCGTGCCTGGTGGCTATAGAGCCGGAAGATACCTAATCTGGCAAGCGCCTGGCTGAGGACATCCGGCAGAGGTAGCGCAAGGTCGGAGTAGCCGCCTTCTCGATCCGGCAGAACCGCATGATGAATGATCTTCGCCCCCTGCCATTGTCTGGTGAGCAAGAGATTTAAGAATTTTTGTATCAAAAGGTAGCCCTTTAGCCGCTAAGGCGGTTCTTTTGAGCGGAATCCCTATCTTAGTACGGGGTGCTGGAGCGCAAGAGAGAGAGTTTGACAATCTCCTTCCCCTTATTGCCCAATCTAAGTTACCCAATTGCATTGCCACCGGCAAGGGCTCTCTGCAAAAAAGGGAGGAGCAGATGCGTCTAGAAGAAATCATAAAGAACATCCATTGGCTAGGGCACGATGCCATACGAATCAGCGGCAGTCGGACGATCTACTTTGATCCTTACCAGATTGGAGCAAATCAACCTGCAGACCTTATCTTCATCAGCCACGAACATTTTGACCACTGTTCTCCAGAGGATGTGGCCAAGATTCAGCAGCAGGATACAATTATTGTTACCGACGCTGCCTCGGCACGAAAGCTAAAAGGCGACATAAAAATTGTTGCACCCGGGGACCGCCTGCAGGTCAAAGGGATAGACGTCGAGGTGT
>JAVEVM010000679.1:0-3280 GCA_034005055.1 Desulforhabdus sp.
TATCAACGTTACCTGGAGAGTGTCCAGAAAATTCGTTGGCTCTTCGCGGGATTAGCGGGATTCGAGTTGGTTCAAGTCTCCGACTTGAACCATTTTGACATTTGAACAACTCCGTTGTGACCCTTGCGTCCAACCGCCGCGAGAACAGCCTGCCCGCAAACTTTATAGCAACTGAGCTGCTTGAAGGTCAGGCAGGTTTAAGTTGGAGACTTGAACCAACCACGCCTGAGGCGTGGCTGAGTCAAGGAGCTTATCCCACTAATCCGCGATGAGCCAATTCGTCAAGTATTTGATGACTGATGTGCCGACGAAGCTCGCATGAATGATCTCTGCGATCTTGCTTTGGTATGGCTGGATGACTTTGGCGGCAAATGTATGATTTGCAGATCAGAGCTCAAGCTGGGCAAGAGCGCCGCTCAGACTGGCAAGGCACAGGGCCAGCATCGTGGTGGTGACACCGTAGACGGGCAAAATGTAAATGGAGGTAACGGCAGCCCCTGCAGCTGCGCCGATCAGGTCAACGGCGTAGATGCGCCCCGCAGTCGCTGCCGAAGCCGCACCGGCAGCCGATATGACCTTCAGCGCCAGGGCAAAGTGGAGACCCCCGAGCATTCCCGCCGCCACCGCGAGTACTGAAAATATGACAGGAGCCGGCACGATTCCGAACACCTCACTGGTTGGCTCATGCATTAAATGTAAACCTTTTAAAACGACCAGCACATAAACCGCAAACGCGCATTGAACACCGATGAACCAGCGCCTGTCAGCTGCCGGTCCCAACAGAGATTGAATGCCTGCTCCGAGAGCCACACCGCTCATAAAGAAGGTCACAACAAGAGCCAGCTGTTGATAGACAAATCCCTGCAGGATCTGAAAGACCAACAACAGCACAATCTCAAATGCCAGCTGCGCCCCGCCCATGATCATCACACTCAGCTGGCAGGGTATTGTACGACCGAGCCATCCACACCAGGAAACGGCAATGAGAACGGTAAGAAGTGCTGTGAGTGCGAGCCAAAACCGTGAAGGTCTTATCTCTGTTAATGCTATTAGAGCCTTTTCCAGGTTGGGATGGAGCTGGGATGCCCAAAGCAGAAGGTTGTTGAAATAGCAGGTTGGAGTAAAATCCCGGTTCAGGTTCCGGGACGAGCCCGTTTCAAGCAGCGCGTTGAGGTAATCCCGCCGGATCGGGCTTAGTAAATCAAATAAGTAGTATTCCCTCACGTACTGGAGCTCTAGACTTCGTGCCGCGATACGCTCCAGCAGCTGCTGAAGATCGTTGTTCAGAAGTCCCCTGGTGGTCGCCGTGAAAAACCTGGCCGATTCGGCAAGCCAAACCACGACCTCCGGAAACACCGAGCAAACGGTGTGGTAATGGGAGCGCAACAGCCGCACCTGCACCGGTCCCAGAATATCCGCGGCAGAGACAGCAAAGGAAAATATGCCGTCCGCGTTCAATAGCCTGCGGATGCTGGTGTAGAATTCTACCGTATAAAAACGGTTCAGCTCGGCATTCATCGGATCGCCCAGGCTCGACAGAATTACATCGTAGGTTTTGGGAGAATATTTAACAAAGGAGCCGGCATCCTGGTGATGAAGCTCCACTCGCGGGTCACGAAGGGGTCTGGTCAGTGCGTTGGGCAAATTTTCGGCAGTCAGCTTTATGACCTCAGGATCGGGCTCGACCACATCTACGCGCGTTATGCTTGGATGCTTTAAAATTTCCGGAACCATGCCGAATGCACCACCGCCGATCAAAAGGACGGTGCGCGGCAGCGGATGCTGAAGCAAAGCCAGGTGTACCGCATATTCCGCGCTTTTGGGATCGGGGATGGAAAAGAACCACAGCCCGTTGCCAAACAGACTGAGCTGATCCCCATGCTCGACGAGAGCCAGATTGTTGTAGGGAGTATCCCTCACTGCCAGCAGATTCGGCCCCCATTGCCAGCTGTGACTGGTGCGGTCCAGATAGGGAGAAAAGAGAGCGGTGGCCATTAGCAGTGCACTACCCGCAACCCCAGTCAGCATGACGACCGGCCCGACTTTGTGTACGTGCCGCCAGGGCCGCAGCAATGCCGCAGCCAGGGTCAGAATGGTCAGTGAAGTCAAACAGGCCGCCACAAAGGTAGCCGCCCGAGGCAGCAGAACAAAATAGAAGGCCAGGCCTCCCATGGCGGCGCCCACAGCTTCGCCAAGGTAGATCTGGATGGGCCGCGGCTCTTCACTTGGCGCTGCAGCGAGATAACTCTTCCAGCAGAACGTGAACATGAACCCGGAAAGAAGGCAAAACAAACTGGTCGCTGAAAGTGAGATTGCAATCATCCAAACCGGTGTCACCAACTCCCCCGGAGGGATTGACCACACCAGTCGTGACGACCTTATCCAAAGCACCATCAAGGGCAGAAGAGAGGCGAGCAGGAGGAGGCCCATAGTGAGAATCGGCCCGTCCCGGCGCAATCTGGCGCTGAACCGCGCGCCTAATCCGCTCCCCACAGCGGTCCATACCAACCAGGTGGTGAGCACCAGGCCGGTCGACAATTCGTTGCCATAAAACAGCACCAGCAATTCCCGGAGTACCAGGATCTGCCCTATTGCAGCGGCGAAACCGGTCAAGACAATGGCCGCTAATGAGTCAAAACGCATTGAGCTCGTTCACATATTTATCGATGAATGATTTCAGCCCGGCCACATAGTGCTCTCCTGAGACCACAAAGCCGCTGTTGTGATCCCCCCTGATTTCCAGGAGCTCTTTGGGCTCATTGGCGGACTCAAAGACCTGAAAGCCCAAATCGAAGGGAACAATATCGTCGCCTCTACTGTGGACCACCAGCACAGGGCAGCGCACACGGCGCAGATAATCCGCTGTAGCGTACTTGAATCGCGCCAGCAGTCTCACGGGAAATAAGGGGTACAAACTGGCACCCAGATCAGGTACGGAAGTGAAGCTTGACTCGAGGATCAATGCCGCCGGTTCGTTGTTCTTGGCAAGGTGGGCTGCCACGGCACCGCCCAGCGATCTTCCGAAGATAATGATGTTGGTCGGGGAGCAGCCCTTCTCCTCCACCAGATAGCTCCATGCAGCCTGCACGTCGTTATAGGTGCCCAATTCGGTCGCCTTGCCCTTGCTTTCGCCATAACCCCGATAGTCGAAGATGAATATGCTCAAACCAAGCCGATTAAAAATCTGTATCGATTCCAGCCGATGGGAAATGTTGCCCGCGTTTCCGTGGCAAAAGAGGAGCACCTTGGAAGATCTGCCGGGGATGAACCAGCCGAAGAG
>JAVEVM010000680.1:0-3275 GCA_034005055.1 Desulforhabdus sp.
TTGGCCATCTGGCGCCAGGGAACGTCCGGCGCCCACTCCGCATAGAGCTGCTGCAGGTTGATTCGCTTCTGGTGGAGGGCATCCCGCTTGACCCGCCGCGACCTTTCAACCCCGGCCCGACGATCAGCTTCCTTTTCCTCTTGGCTGGGGACCTCCGGAACGGAGGCCTCTACGCTCATGGCCAGCGCCTCATCATGCTTGTACTGATACCCAGCGAGACCCAGGCGCTCGCGCCACGCCGACCGGCGCAGGATTTCGTCGACCCGTGCTTCTTGTCCCTTGGCGACAGCAAGGAACCCGTAGCTGACATAGGTCCGGTACTCGATCCCGGCGACGTGGTGGCCCTCGAAAGCGATGGGGCTACGGGCGCGACGCCCGTGCCACTCTTCGACGTAACGTTCCATCTCGAACATCATGAACAGGGCAGCGCCCTCCGGATCGATCGAGAATTCCGTCCCGGTATTCACGTCCATGATGGTCCGCGATTCTCCCTTCGTGACGATCTGGCGGTGGCCGATACACCCTTCTCCACCGAAGCCATCGATCATCACGTCGCGCAGGCCGGTGTATTGCCAGGCAACCCCTGCGTTCCACCCTTTTCCGACCTTGATGTAGCGGGCAGGGGGAATGGGCACCTTGGGAAACTCAGGGACATCAGGCACCGGATAGCGGGCACCCTTCTCGATATCCGAGTAGATCTTCAAAGCCGAAAACGGCAATGCGAAAGACTGGAGAGACCAAGCTGCCGAAATCGCCAGAAGGGCTTCCAGAGAGACGATCTGGAACCGCGGAGCGATGCCCAACCGGGCGGCGGCATCGCGTTCCTCGATATCGATGGTCAGGGCGTACTTCAGCAGCTCCTGCAGCATGGCCGGGGAGTAGCCGTCCACCGCGAACCGGATATAGCTGTTCTCGTCGATGGTGCGGCCGACATATGTCCGGCGCGACAGGTCGTAGAACGTGTTCTTCAGGAAGGTGCGGAAGCGCGCCAGTGGCTTCATGTAGGCGTGTTGGGGCTCCTGGACCATCTGATCCATGGAGAGGTCATCCTGCACCTGAAGACAGTTCCAGCAGCCAAATCGAGCAGTGCATGGCTTGGAAGCCTTGGCATCCGCGTCGTCGTCGGAGGCCAGCACGCATTCGCCAATTGCCTCGCGGTAGGTGTCGATCACGTCGCGCATGGTGCTGTAGGTCGTCTCAAGCCCATTGGCGCACAAGCCAAGGTAGCCGAACACGTCGTCCCAATTCCATCCCAGAATGGGAGCCAGCGCGACATTGCCGTCCGCATTGGTTTGGACGATGGCTACATCGGACTCCTTCCGGCGGGTGACGTTGGCGGATCGCTGGGCGCTCTCCGACTTGCGGACACCGGTCACCGAAACCACGAACTTGCCGGCCGGGATGTTGTTCTTCCCCAGCACAGCCTTGCGGACCCGGGCAAGGGGAGTGGTCTTCCAGTCGGTCGTGCAGTCACGCTTACCGCCGGCGAGGCTGGGCAGGGCACGGCCACCGATGACAGCTACGGCGAACTGGGATGCAAGGTTTGGGTAGGCAACGTGAGTTGTCCCCGGAAGGTTGTACCGCTCAATCCAGTTCCGTACCTTGGCCATTTCACGCTGGGCTAAGGCATGAACGGAAGGGTTTTCGGACTTAGTGTCTGCCGATAGAACCACGAATGGTTTGACGCTTTTGCCTTCTCCAACAAGCTCGGCTGCCACCGAAAGAGCAAGTCCCAACGTGCACGAGCTATCCTTCCCGAACGATGACGATATCGACAGCTTGAAGCGAGTCATGGCCCATTTCAGGACAGCCTTCGCCTTGGCGATCTTCTCCTCCAGCTCACGGTCGGGTAGTGCAAGAATTTCGGCCGGCGCCTCTTCCAGCACTACAGGCGAGAAACCAGTAATGGCATGAGGCTCACCAAGGTGCTGTTCAAACTCCGGGAAAAGGACGGGCTGGGCTTGCATGACTGATCTCCGTTGATGGAGACCAGTATGTCAACCCGGCCCTAGTCATTTTGGATTTTGTTCCGACTATTCGTAGTAACTGATCGCGATGTGTTCGGCCGGAATTTCCGTCTGATCTGAAAAGAGATCTCGAATGTCTTCAAGAATCTTGTGAGACGAGGAAAGTAGTGCCTCGCTTTCACTCTCAAAGCCTATTTCAAGCTTCATCGACGCCTCGGTTGAGGGCAGATAAAACGCCTTTGTAAGCAAATCCATGATGACGGCCAAATCAGTACCGATTGCCGTAGAGAAACCTGTCCAGGTTTCATGGTCTCTGGGAGCGGCCCAAGCGTCGTGGATCAAAACAGAAAGCTCGTTATGGTCGTCATCGTCATGACAGGCGTGAACCGATGTGGTCCAAATAACAAGCCCAGATGGAACTTTGTCTTGATCGAAAACATAGAGACGTTTAGTCCAGGTTTGAGAGCCAATCACCCGCGGCCTGTCGTCTTCACCAACGTCATCGAAAGAAAACTGCGGAGGACCTGGCTGGTAGTCGTCGTCCTTAAAGTACCAACGCAACATGTCAGCTGCAGCCTTGCCGTCTTTGAATTTTTCAATCTTCTTGCACAAGTAGGCGAGAAAGGCTTCTTCCCCACCTTCAAACCAATGGGGAATTCGTTCATACGCACTACGGTTACTGTGGTCGAGTTCGTCAGGGACGGGAGAATCGTTGTTTCCCCTTTCTGGATTCGGGAAATCGAGATCCGCCTGGATCACCTGAAAAAATCGGCCAGAGCCCCCTTTCGGAAAATCACTGGCAAAGAGTCGTTTAGCAGGGGCTTCACGCTTATGGGTGTTTAGGAATTCAAATAAAACGATATCGTTGAAGTAATCGAGGTTCATCACGGATGCCAGTGACTCAAAGCGTGAATCAAGTAGTGCCTCACTCTGCTCTTCCGTCATCTCGGATTCATCGGGCGTGGGCGGGTGGTCACCACGTTTGGTGACCAAAGTCAGTTCATTCCAATCCCGGTATCCGTATATCTTGGCACTCCATTCCAATGACTGGGAATGGGACGCAAGCGGGAAAATGTCTTGAATAGCAGAAGCTGTCCGCTTGGGACGAGAGAGGTTTGCAAAATAGGTGCGCATGTTCAATCTCCGATGTCAGGTCGACGTGCCCACAGGAAGACCGATCCAGATTGATCATAGAAAGATAAAGGCAAACCAAGCGTTTGAGCGATGGCCGAAAGGCCTGAACCAATGTGGGCGGCATGGGTCGCTACTCCATGCTGGAATCCTAGCACAACGCCCAATTGTCATGTG
>JAVEVM010000681.1:0-3275 GCA_034005055.1 Desulforhabdus sp.
TGAATCTGATAATCAACCGGGACCACTGCTGTTATGGGACGAGCCGGGATGGTGTCAAAGTAATGGGCCGCATTACCGTATACAAGTTTAAGCATCTCTTCCATGGGCCGCCTGTTCTTCAATGCATTGTGGCACCCAATACTGGCGCACGCCCCCAATGACACGAGGATGTCGGCCGTTTTGCGTATGTGCTCGATGCGGTCAAAATCCTGCCGGCGGGTTATGCTGCCTTCGCAAAAGGCGATGTCATAAGTGTCGCTTTCTCCGGTCATCACCTCACGCCAGGCGGCTATTTCCACGTGATCGAGCATGTCCAGAAGTTTTTCTTCCAGCTGAAGAACGGTCAACTGGCATCCCTCGCAGCATGCAAAATCGAAAAAGGCTATTCGAGGTTTCGTTCGCTCTGACATTCCGGTGTCTCCTCGGCTCGCATTTAGTCCTGCCGGTTTTCCGGCGCCCAGACCTCAATGGCTTCCGTGCATCCCAGTAATTGCGAATACAGGAACACGGGGCCGTCCTGGCAGACATAGAGGTTGTTAAGCTGGCAATGCCCACATTTGCCGATGCCGCACTTGAAACGCCTCTCCAGCGAGAAATAGATACGCTCTTCATCAATCCCTTTTCGGATCAACTCCATTGCCACAAACCGGTACATTACAGGCGGGCCCGCCACCGCGGCCACCGGTAAGTCATTGGAGTCCACATTGATTTCTCGCAGCGGTATGGTCAGCATTCCGGTTCGCCCCTTCCAGGTTTCGTCCGGTTGGTCAACGGTCAGATACATTTCTGCTCCCGAGTCGTTGGACCAGCGATGAATGTCATCTTGAAAAAGGATGCTGGACGGCCTTCGAGCCCCGTAGACGATAATGAGCCGTTTGAAGTCTTGCCGCCGGTCAACGATGTAGTTGATGAGAGATCGTAACGGTGCGACGCCAATTCCGCCGGCTATGACCAGGATGTGTCGGCTTTTCATGGCGGCAACAGGAAAGGCCTGCCCATAGGGTCCCCTGACGCCAACCCAGTCGCCTGCATTCAGCTTATGCATCGCCCTGCTCACATTGCCCACGGGTCGAATGCACAGTTCAAAGCTCTCCGGCCGCGTTGGCGAAGAACAGACTGAAATGGGCGCTTCACCATAACCGAACACCGACAACTGAACGAACTGGCCCGGTGCATGCCCCAAGGGACGGCCGTCAGCCATCTGCAGTTCCAGAAATGTCTCTGTGTCCGTCCTCTTACGCACATTGAGTACCCTTGCCAGTTCCGGACGGTAAAACGCCCTCTTTTCGTAAGTGGAATGCTCGGAGGAGATGTCAGGCATCGGAAGCCCCCTGTTGTGAGTAGGCGATGATCTGATTGGAGATGTCTACAATGTTGATATCCGCAGTGCAGGCGCGACTGCAGCGGCCGCAGCCGGTGCAGTAGGGACGTCTGAATTGCCTGTACAGGTAGAGAAACTTGCGGTGCCAGCGATGCCTGACCCGTTGCCATCGATCTCGACGGAAGTTGTGCCCCCCTGCAACGAGAGCAAATTCCAGGAGTTGGCATGAATCCCAGGTGCGCCGGCGGATCCCTCCGGTGAGATTCAGATTGAAGTCATCTTTGATGTCGAAGCAAAAACATGTCGGGCAGGTGGTGTTGCAAGAACCACAACTGTAGCAGCGCTCGGCGACCTGATGCCAGATATCTGCCAGGCCTCCCGCTTCCAGAATGTCCGCAAAACGGGCTATGCCGACATTGAATTTTGCCAATGCACGGTTCATTTTTTCCTCATGCCATCGCCTTGTGTCGGCGAAGTCCTGTTTTTGCGGTTCAGTACGGTGAACTTCAGCCAGAAGGCGTTCTCCGGCCGAGGAGTGGATTTCAACCATGTACCCACGATCGATCTTGGTCAGGAACAAATCACTCGGCTTCCGTGCCGTGCAGCTGTCCATCGCGGTACAGAAGCAATATTCGTCCGGCATGCAATCGACTCCGATGATGATGGCCCGCTCCCGGTTGACCTTCCACCTCGCATCGGCGGGAGGGTGAGAGTAGGCCTGATCCAGACAATCGATTGCTGCAAGGTCACAGGGGTGGACACCGGCCAGAATGAAAGGGGTTTGTTCCCTAACGGTATTGAACTCCGGCGGATCGCTCAAGCTGAAAGTGAACAATGTCTCGGTGGGAGGAAAGAAAGCTTTTTTTGGAGGTATGGTGGTGGTGACGTAGTCCAAGACGAATTGCTCCGGGCTCTGCAACCAATCGAAGGCGTAATACCCTGGCTGGTCCGGTCTCTCTCTGGAGCCCATAACGGCCCGGCTTTTTACAAGCCGATCCATTAACCGGTGCAACTCGTCTGCTGGAATTACGCAGTTGGGCATAACTCATTCCTGATTAGCGTGGGCCACTTCATCGGTTTTCCAATTCGCGCCGTAACTCTAACAAACGACGGATATGAGAGTGTTCCGAAGCGATGACTTGATCAATCACTTTCATTTCCGACGACCGCACCACCTGTTTTATCCCGGAGTAGAAAAGTATTGAGCGTTTTTCGAACGCTATGGCCCATTCAATGGCTTCCAAAGGGTCCTCGATTTCACCTGCCTGCCGTGAGGCTTTTGCCGGTTCGTAAAACACTCGGTCTTTGATGAAGCTGTCTATGTAGTTGCGCATTTCCCCTGGATAGGTCTCAGGAAGTGGATAGTCTTCCAGACCTTCTTTCATACGGGAAAAAACTTGAATGTGTTTTCGCTCCTGGTCGATCAGATACTCGAAAACCTCTTCCGTCTGTTTTCCCAATGCCGCTTGCACGCAGACTTCATAGAATCGCAAACCGGCATGCTCGATTTGAATGGCCATATCAAGGATTTCACTGGCTCTGAACAAAGGATGCTGCATAAATCCTACCTCTCGCCGAGATAAGCTCCATAGCTCTCTGCGACTTCTTGTTTGATTTCATTGGTCTAACAGTTAAAGAAATCGTCTTTCATCAGATATGCACCTTGCAGCACGAAAGAGGCGACTCAAGATCTTTTTGCCGCCAAGACTTAGCGTAAGGTTAGTTATGAGGATGGCAACCTGCAAGTGTTAATTTCCTTCACCATGCTGCCAAAAACTAACACTGCCCATCCCGTCAAGGAACCGACCAATCGCTTCAGGCCCAACTTCTAACCTGCTCCCATGTAATCCGAAATCATCGGAGAAGCTCAGATTGGCTGGTGTGCTCTCAAAGCCTATTGGCCTTCCAATTTTATGGTTCTCACACTGTTCTCATTGAGATCGGAAGAGCGTCG
>JAVEVM010000682.1:0-3274 GCA_034005055.1 Desulforhabdus sp.
GGCACCACGTCCACCTGTGCTCCCCATTCGCGCAGGGTATCCGGAAGCACGTCACGAGATGCCATGGCGCGCGGCAGCAAAAATCGAAGACTGCCCGGGTTTTCCTTTTTTAGCCCCTCCAAAATCGCCTCCGCACGATACTCCGGCGGAACCAGATCGGCCCTCAGACCGAAATCGCCGAGCGCTTCGGCCGTCTTCGGCCCGATGGCAGCCAGACTGATGCCTTTAAGCTCGCGCACATCAAAGCCGGCCGAGTTGAGCCTCCCCATGAAAAACCTGACTCCGTTGACGCTGGTGAAGATGATCCAGTGGTAATCAGAAAGATTCCTGACCGCTTTATCAAGCGGCTCCCAGGAGGGGGGCGGCTGGATCTCGATGGTCGGGAATTCGATACACTGTGCGCCAAGGGCTTTCAACTGCGATTTGAAATCACTCGCCTGCTCCCTGGCCCGGGTAATGACAACACGGCGGCCGAAGAGGGGGCGAGACTCGTACCAGTTGAGCTTTTCCCTCAGCTCAACGACTTCACCCACCACAATGATGGCGGGCGGCTTTATTCCCTCCTGGCTCACCCGTTCAACGATGTCTCGCAGAGTGCCGACCACGGTTTTTTGCTGCGGTGTGGTACCCCAGCGAATCACCGCCACGGGGGTACGTTCCGAACGGCCATGGGTGACGAGCTGCCGGCAGATTTCGGCAAGATTTTTCACACCCATGAAAAAGACCAGTGTTCCGACCGCAGTCGACAGCTTTTCCCAGTTTATTTTGGACTCATCCTTATCATCGCGCTCATGCCCCGTTATGAATGCCATGCTGGCCGTGTAATCGCGATGAGACAGAGCGATGCCGGCATAGGCTGGAACGGCAACCGCTGCGGTAACTCCGGGCACCACTTCAAACGGTATCCCTTCTGCCACCAGTTCTTCGGCCTCTTCGCCGCCGCGTCCGAAAACAAACGGATCGCCTCCCTTAAGCCGGACCACCACTTTATCGCGGCCTTTTTCCAGCAACAGCTGATTGATCTCGTCCTGACCGAGGGTGTGGTCGCCGCCCTTTTTGCCGACGTAAATCTTTTCGGCTTCGGCCGGAGCATATTGCAGAAATTCTTCGTTGGCCAAATAGTCGTATATCACCACTTCGGCCTGCTGCAGCACTTCCTGCCCTCGTAACGTCAAAAGACCCGGATCTCCGGGGCCTGCCCCTACCAGATAGACTTTCCCCAGACTCACTTGATCTCCATCCGATAAATTTCATCCAGAATTCGCTTCGCCCCCGCTGCAAGAATTTCCCGGGCAAGATCGCGCCCCAAGGCTTCAGCTTGCTCGCGGGGCGCCTTGCGACTGCGGCGGAAAACCTCCCGGCCGTCCACCGAAGAGACCAGTCCGGCAAGCTCCACCGTTTCGCCCATAACTTCGGCGTGACCCCCTATCGGCACCTGGCATCCGCCCTGCAATTCCTTCAACAGGCTTCGCTCCGCCTGCACGGCAACCGCCGAGTCCGGATGGTGCACCGGGGCGAGCAATCCGCGCAGCTCTTCATCGTCCCTGCGAATCTCAATGCCGATCGCCCCCTGACCGATGGCGGGCAGGAAATCCTCGGGCTCCAGATAGGCGGTAATGGCATCCTGCCATCCCATCCGATGCAATCCGGCCGCAGCCAGCACAATGGCGTCATACATCCCCTCGCGCACTTTGCGCAGGCGCGTGTCAAGATTTCCGCGCAACATTTGAATCTCCAGATCGGGACGTATTCTACTAACCTGCGCTGCGCGCCTCAAGCTGCTCGTTCCAACCCTGGCTCCAACGGGAAGCTCCAACAAGCTTTTGCCCTCACGAGCGATCAATACATCTCTCGGGTCCTCACGCAGCGGGACGGCTCCGATCACCAGGCCGTCCGGGAGCTCGGCTGGAACATCCTTCATGCTGTGAACCGCCAGATCGACCGTGCGGCTCAGCAAAGCATCCTCGATCTCCTTTACGAACAGGCCCTTCCCGCCCACTTTGGCAAGAGGCACATCCAAAATCTTATCACCCGTCGTTTTGATGACTTGCAGCTCGACCCGGACATCGGGCCATAAACCTTCCAGAGCCTGCTTGACGTTCTCGCTCTGCTTCAACGCCAGCAGACTTCCTCGCGTTCCAATGCGTAAAATTCTTTCTGCCAATTTATCCTCACGCATTCCCATGGGCAGAGCCGGATCAAGGCCCCCGAAAAGGAATACCAAACCAGGCGGCTGTCAGTGAATCCAATCAATCAAACGATTGAAATTAATGGCAGGAACTGCAATTACCGGAGGAGCATCCGGCACAGGAAGAGCCGCCGGTGCTCACTCGGCTGCTCGCTGCACCCTTGTCTCCGCCGCTTTTGAATCCAAAAACCGACATCACTCGCTGAGCATTACTGGAACTGCATTTAGGACAACTCACTGCTTCATCGCTTCTGAAGACCAGCGTCTCAAACCTTTCGCAGCAATCGCAACATTCATATTCGTAAATGGGCATTGAACAATTCCTCCACTTCTTTATTCAGACTCGCTATATTTTAAGAGACATTCTCTATTCGGACAAGCTCACCCTCTCCCACCGCCTTAAATTCTCTGGCGTCTCCCACAACTTTCCCTATCAGATTCACGGCACTGGCAGGTCGAATCTCGTCGCCTCGACTGGCCGGCGTGGGTCCGAAGAAAATACAGAAAGCCCTGCCGCTCGGCCAATAACCCAAGTCCCCCACCTCAACTACCTCTGCAGCCTCATGCTCCAATTCCCGTTCGACCGGAATGGGGAAGTAAATCTCGTCTCCCCAGGTTCTCGCCGTTGCCTCCAGGGGCAAAACCGATTGGATCGCAACACCGGTGGGGGAATCGTTCAATTCCGCCAAAAGAGTGACCGAGCCAGCCATGATCTTGATTTTCCCTGCCATCTTCAACTCCCTGCCAAGACCCCTCGAGTGGATCTTTCAATCGAGCTTCAGCCGGTCCAAAACCGAAGCCATGAGCAATGGAAACATGATTTCGTGATGTCCTATCAAGTTGATTCCAACGCCTCTTCCCGCCGTCGGACGGTCCAGCACATTAGCCTGGGTGCGGTAATGCCGTTGGAAGTCCATGTTGATGGTGGTGATGCCGTCCAGGGAAAAGCCCATATTCAATGCCACACTCACCGCTTTCAAGAAGACTTCGGGAAGAATCACGGCCGATCCCAAATTGATGAAAACGCCATTTCCCAGCGAGGTTACAAGTCGGCAAAACAATCTGAAATCATAGTAGCTCAAGGCC
>JAVEVM010000683.1:0-3271 GCA_034005055.1 Desulforhabdus sp.
CGAGGAAGTGAATCTCTTGAACTTGAACGCTTATAGTCTCACCCACCGAGGCATGGTCAGGAAGACCAACGAGGACCGTTCTCTCATCCAAAAATTTGCCGGTGGGGACGTGCTGCTGGCCGTGGCGGACGGTATGGGCGGGCATGCGGCAGGAGAGAGGGCGGCTCAGATTGCCGTGGAAAGCTTAAATCTCATCCGTCCGGAATCACCGGACATAGAAGATCAGCTCGTTGAACGACTGCTGGCTGCAAGACGAATGATACTCGATATAACCGCAAAAGACCCGGCCTTGCAGGGAATGGGAACAACCCTGACCGTTGCTCTGGTCGGGAACGGGACCGTACACTGGACCCACGTAGGGGACAGCAGGCTCTACCTTTTCCGGGAAAACGAACTGGTGCAGGTTACCGACGACCACACCTTTCCCGGTCATCTCGTGAAAGAAGGCGAAATAAGCCGGGAAGAAGCCAGAGCTCACCCCTTGCGAAGCATGCTTTTGAGCTGCATCGGCTGCGAGCAGTTTGAGATGGATACCGGTACCTTTGATATAGCCGCCGGTGACCTCCTGTTGCTTTCCACCGATGGGCTTCATGATGGGGTGCCCGAACAACATATCATATCCATTCTCAGGTCGAACACCGGCCTCAAACAAAAACTGGATGCCTTAATGGATGCGGCATTGGCCGCCGGCGGAAGAGACAACATCACCGTTGTGGCGGCCGAATTATGAAAGCTGATTCCTTTTTCTGCGACTGATGGCAGCATTTGTCTTTGCCTCTCATTGGTCCTATTCACTGTTGTCAGTCAAAAATAGGCGGTTGGCAGGGCGAGACGTCCAAATCCGCCCGCCAGGAAATTCGCCTTTGACAGGTTGTTTGTGCGCACCGGGCTACGGGCGCAAACAGTGCGGAATGAAATCTCATCGAATCCTGTCTGATAGAGGAAACCGTTATTAGATTGAAGCATTAAGATCCGAAGATGAGACGATCTTAAGGACCCGAACAATCGAAATGAACGACGAACACTTTATATGAAGGAGATAGAAATGAAAGTGAAAAGGCTTTCCACTCCCTGTTTTACCCTGATCCTTTTGCTGGCATCCATCCACCTGGGTGCATCGCTTGCTTCGGCAATTCCCGGTGCAGAGGGACTCGATGTCAATGCCATCGCATCGGACCCTTTTGCTTACAGCGGCGAGATCACCGTACGCGGCGGAGTGATGAGCGTCGATTCGGAGAAGAATCAATTTCAGATCATCGACTACCGTGAATATCGCGGCTGCGGGGTTGTGACCTGTGCGCTCAAGTGGATGACGGTGCTGTCAAACGAAAAGATTCCCGCAGTGAAAGACGTGGTGGAAGTGAAAGGCGTGATTGAGAAGAACGATTCGGGAAAGGGTGGTTTTGTCCTCAAGGCCGCCGAGATAAAGGTTAAAAAATGACTCGTTCAAAACTGGTCATCAAAAACATAACCCGCAAAAAGAGCAGATTTCTTTTTACGATCTTTGGGATCGCCGTAGGTATAGCGTCCCTGGTCACGCTGCTCTCTCTGGGAGCCGGGCTCGAGTCGGAGGTCCGCAGGCAATCAGAGCAACTAGGGGCCGAGCTGGTTGTCACTCCGAAAGGGTGGTGCGCCTACGAGCAGATTTCTGTTCTGACCGGAGAAACGCTGCCCGAAGCGATACCCAATGAGGATGTGGAAAAGGTTGCCGGCATCAAAGGCATTACTGCGATCCCCTATCTTGTTCAGCGCACAGCTCTAAGGAACCAGCCCGTCCCGGTAGTGGGAATCCTTTCCACTCAAATGATGAAATTCAAAAAGTGGGAGATCGATAAGGGGGAATATCTCTTGGATGGGGGAAGCGTGGTGACGGGCTTTGGCATTGCCAGGCAATTTGAGCTGAATGTGGGTGATGCGCTGACCATCCGAGGCGCCCCTTTCCGCTTGAGCGGCATCTTAAAGGAGAAAGGCAACCGGGATGACCTTGCCATCTACATGGATCTCGCAACCGCCCAGAGACTTTATCAGGTGGGAGATATGGTCTCGTTCATCGCGGTCAAAGTGGATGACATCACCCGGATTGACGGATACAGCCTGGAGATTCAGGAGCGGGCCAATGTGGCCGTAGTTTCGGATAAGCAGTTGGTGAGGTCGGTCCTGGCGATCGTGGGCTCAGTCCGAAATACTCTGCAATTGGTTGCGGCAGTTGCGATTTTGGCAGCGTGCTTCGGCATCATCAACACCATGGTGACCGCCATTCACGAGCGGAAAAGAGAGATTGGCATCCTGCAGGCGTTGGGTGCCGGCAGGGAAACGATCTTTTCCTTGTTCCTTTACGAGTCAGCCTTCTACGGATTCCTCGGAGGGGTCATCGGAATCGTTGGGGGGGTGATCTTTTCTTACGTCGCGGCGCCTTATATTACCCAAAATGAATTCACCGCTTTTCTTGGAAGTGCGCAAAGCGTAGAGGTTTTCAATCCCGATGTTGTCGGAAAAGCGATGTTATTTTCCCTGTTGGTTGCCTCGCTGTCCGGGATCTACCCTGCTTTTCAGGCTTCGAGACTCAGCCCTGTGGAGGCCATAAGTTATGAATGATCTGATCATCCGCACTGAAAAGCTCACTAAAATCTATGAGGACGGCTACCGGACGGTGGCCCTGCAGGATATCGATCTGACCATAGCGAGAGGGAGCCTTTCATGCATCATGGGACCTTCGGGCCATGGGAAAAGTACGCTCCTGCACCTCATTGGTGGACTCGATAGGCCTACCTCAGGTCGGGTTTACTTGGAGGATATGGATCTCACTTCGGTCGGTTCGAGTAAGCTGGCAGTTCTGCGCTGCCGCCGTATTGGTTTTGTCTTTCAGTTCTTCAACCTGTTGCCGGTGCTTACGGTACTTGAAAATGTCGAAGTCTCCATGATGCTGGCAGGGGTTCCACAAAAGGAGCAGCGTGAACGAGCAATAGAGATTTTGCGCCTTGTTGGCCTGGAGGAGAAATGTCATGTCAAACCTAATCAGCTTTCCGGAGGACAGCGGCAGAGGGTGGCCATAGCGAGGGCTATGGCGAACAATCCCGACATCCTGTTAATGGATGAGCCCACCGGAAATCTAGACAGCAAATCCGAGCAGGAACTGCTGACACACATCCACAAGGTTAACCAAAACGGGAAAACCATTGTGATTGTGACTCACTCTCAGATGGTAGCAGCCGTAGCTCAGCGCATTTTTCTCATAAGAGACGGAAGACTTGAGAATAGTTGAAGGAGATTG
>JAVEVM010000684.1:0-3268 GCA_034005055.1 Desulforhabdus sp.
CCGATCTCAGAACGCCTGCACCCCCATTCATTACCAGTACTCTGCAGCAGGAAGCGGCTCGCAAGCTCCGCTTCTCAGCCAAAAGAACCATGGGGGTTGCGCAGAGGCTTTATGAAGGACTCGAACTGGGCAAAGAAGGCGCCGTCGGCTTGATCACTTACATGCGAACGGATTCGACCCGCCTTTCGAGCGAGGCGGTCGCCGCCGCTAGAGACTACATCGGACAGACCTGGGGAAAGGACTACCTGCCGCCCAAGCCGGTCGGCTATAAGACCAAAAAAGGGGCGCAGGACGCCCATGAGGCCATCCGGCCGACCGATGTGAACCGCACTCCCGAAGCCGTTTCTGCTTTTCTGAGCAGAGAACAGCTGCAGCTTTACAGTTTGATCTGGAAGCGCTTTGTGGCATGCCAGATGACTGCGGCCAGGATAGCTCAAACCACTGTGGACATAGCCGCGGGAGAACACATTTTCCGTGCCACGGGCTCAGTGGTGGAGTTTCCCGGATTCATGACCGTTTACGTAGAGAGCCGGGAAGACAACGGAGCCGATGAAGAAGGAGACGGACGGCTGCCGGAAATGGCTGAAGGCCAGTTGCTCAATTTACTGAAGCTCGACCCCAGGCAGCATTTCACTCAAGCACCACCACGCTATTCAGAAGCAAGTCTGATCAAGGAGCTGGAAGAGCTGAGCATTGGCAGGCCCAGCACCTATGCCGCCATCATATCCACCATCCTGGAAAGGGAGTACGTGCGCCTGGAGAAGCAGCGCCTGCACCCAACCGAGCTCGGCGAGCTGGTCAATACGCTGCTGGTCAGTAATTTTCCGAATATCATCGACGTTGACTTCACGGCTAAGATGGAAAAGAGCCTCGATGAAATCGAGCGGAAGGATTCTCCCTATGTGGAATTACTGGATGCCTTCTATCAGCAGTTTGCCAAAAATTTGAAATCCGCCGAAGTTAATATGATTAATGTCAGGAGCCAAGGGCTGCCGACCGATCTGAAGTGCCCCGAAAGCGACCACCCGTTGCATATCCGCTGGAGCCGGAACGGCCCTTTTCTTGCCTGCAGTGCTTATCCGAAGTGCTCGTTTACTTCCGATTACGACCGGGACGAGAAGGGCAACATTCGATTGCGAACCGACACGGCCACTGAAGAAAAATGTGACAAATGCGGTCTCCCCATGGTCCTCAAACGAGGCCGGTTCGGCGATTTTCTTGCCTGCAGCGGCTATCCGCAGTGCAAGAACACCCGCAGCATCGGCACCGGCATTCCCTGTCCGCGACCAGGTTGTGACGGAGAGCTGGTGCCAAGGATGAGCAAGAAGGGACGTCGCTTCTATGGCTGCAGTCGTTATCCGCAGTGTAATGCTCTCTTCTGGCAGCGCCCGGTGAAGCAAGCCTGCCCCGCGTGCGGATCGCCCGTTCTGCTGGAAAAGCAGATGAAGGGCGGAAAAGTGAAACTAGCCTGCCCCAATCCGGACTGTGGGTTTTCGGCCGAAGATATCTCCAAGGCCGGAGCTGAAGCCAAAGAGGGGATTGGCTGATGACCGACCCCGCCGTCCCGGTTTTTCAACAAATCGCGGTGTTTCTTGTAGGCTGCTGCCTGGGAAGCTTCTTTAATGTTGTGATCCATCGACTGCCGAAACAAGAATCGATCGTGCGCCCCGGCTCTCACTGCCCGCACTGTATGCAGCCCATTGCCGCATACAATAACATACCTTTGCTGAGTTACATTTTACTGCGAGGCAGATGCAGCCACTGCAGCGAGCCCATTTCTTTTCGCTATCCACTGGTGGAAGGAATCACCGGCCTTCTTGCTCTGATTCTGTTCCGCCGTTACGGCTGGCATCCGCAGTTTTTTATTGAATTCCTGTTCGTCTGCCTGCTGGTGCTGATTACCTTCGTCGATCTCGACACGTTGACGATCCCGGATGTTTTCTCTTTAGCGGGGATTGTTGTCGGATTGGGCTGCTCGTTTTTCAGTTCGAGCATTTCCTGGCTGGATTCCCTGCTGGGTGTTTTGCTGGGTGGTGGTTTTTTTTATCTGATCGCCATAGGATACCATTATTTCCGTCACCAGGAGGGGCTCGGCGGGGGCGATATCAAGCTTCTAGCCATGATTGGAGCCTTCACCGGCATTTCCGGCGTAATGTTCACCGTGCTCACGGCCTCCATCTCGGGCACCCTGGTCGGACTCATGGTGATGCGGCGCAGCCGTAAAGGCTTGACCACCATGCTGCCGTTTGGCCCCTTTCTCTCCCTGGGAGCGGTTTGCTATCTCTTTTGGGGCCAACAGTTCTATGCCTGGTACCTCTCCAAGGTCATTGGTTAGCAGCCCGTCCGCCAATGCCTGCTGAATGTCATTCACGCGAAGAGGGGAATCGAGGCCGATACAAACAGCAAGCGATAGACGGACGGATTTCACGAATGCAATCTTCAACCAGCCTGATCTGTAAATGTTGTGGATGAGCGGGTAGACCATGGGATGACACGTCGCTGCTTTTATATCGAGAAAATCGATCCGGACGCCGATTACGTTACCCTTAAGGGCCAAACCGCGCACCATGTACAAAGCGTGCTGCGTTTGCGCAGCGGGGATTTTCTGGAATTGCGGGATGGCTGCGGCGAGGGCTGGACGGGAGAGATCGTCGACAGGGACAAAGATACCGTTCGGGTTCGTGTGATCGAACGGCAGTTGCTGCAGACCGAATCGCCGCTGCAGCTTACCCTGGCCATGGCTTTCGCACGCACCGATCGCATGGAGCTGGTGGTTCGGCAGGCCACCGAGTTGGGAATCCATCGATTCGTGGCTTATCGATCGAAAAGAAGCCAGTACGGCCTATCCGCTGCACAGCTGGAGAAAAGGAGAAAAAGGTGGCTTACCATTGCCCGCGAAGCCATGTGCCAGTGCGGGCGCATGAAGACTCCGGAAATTCATCTAGTGCCGGATCTACTGAAGTGCCTCGACGAAATTTCGCATCCGGACGGGACAGGAACAACGTTGCGTCTGCTCGCTCTGGAGGGAGCGGAGCGGAGCGGCCTTGCAGATATCCGGCAATCATTTCCAGAGTGCTCCGAGGTGCTTGCCGTGATCGGACCGGAAGGCGGATGGTCGTCTGAGGAAGTGCAGGAGCTCCTGGCCGTCGGTTTTTGCGCGGTCCATCTAGGTCCGAGAATCCTTCGGCTGGAAACGGCGGCGGTTGCCTTTATCGCCCTGACCCAGCTCCTTTGGGGAGATTTCGGTTCCCGGACATGAAGAGGGATT
>JAVEVM010000685.1:0-3263 GCA_034005055.1 Desulforhabdus sp.
TGGGCAGTCCCAGATGATGCAGGGCCTCGCTCACGAGGTATTCCCGCAACACCGGGCCGAGTGGCGCTTTACCATCTCCATTGCGGGAAAAGGGAGTTCTCCCCGAGCCTTTGAGTTGTATATCGCGACGCCGTCCCGAAGGGTCCACAACTTCGCCCAGCAGCAGCGCACGGCCATCTCCGAGCTGCTGGACGAACTGACCGAACTGATGGCCTGCATAGGCGAGTGCAATGGGCTCTGAGCCGGGAAGCAATGCTTGGCCGGTAAATACTTCCGCCAATTCCCTGTCTGAAAGCGGTTCCTGTTGGGCCCCCAGCTCTCTCGCCAATTCGGGATTCCACTTGATGAGCTCCGGCTTGGGGACCTTGGCCGGCTTCACCCTGGCGTAAAACTTTTCCGGAAGTCGCGCATAGGTGTTGTCAAACCGAAACATGGGCTTTTTTTCTTTCCTGCTAAAATGTGCATTACCGTCTTCCGCGCAAGCATGCCCACCATTGGACGCCGCCAGACTAAAGGCGCTGCCGGTGTTCCGACAGTTCCAACAGCCTCTTTTTTATGATAGATAATGATCGCTTTCTGGAGCGCAACCCAACGGTCCCATCAACGAACCAACAGGCGCGGTCCGAAAAGACGAAAAACCGGCCGAGTGATGCCCTGGATCTGTGCAGTGCAATTTCCCCACATTCTTCAGATGCTGCATGCCTATGTGATTCATGAAAATGCATGGATGAGCCGACTCCGGAAACGCCAAGAAAGCACTTCAAGCTCAACGAGCATACGTGATTCGGTAAATCACCCCCGCTTTGTCATCGGAAACCAGTAATGCGCCGTCGGGCATGACAAGCACATCGACCGGACGGCCCCATGCGCGGCGTCCCTGCAGCCAGCCTTCAGCAAACGTCTCGTAACCAACAGCTTTGTTCCCATTTAGCTTAACCACCATTACACGATATCCGATGGGTTCACTCCGATTCCATGAGCCGTGTTGCGCTATGAATATCTGGTTTTGGTATTCTGAAGGAAACAGACTGCCAGTGTAGAATCTCATGCCAAGGGCCGCGACGTGTGGTCCAAGCTTCAGCACGGGTGGAGTATAGTCTTCAAGCTTTCTTCCTCTTCCATATTTCGGATCAGGAACGTCTCCCTGGTGAACATATGGATATCCGAAATGCATGCCTTCCCTGGGAGCTCGGTTCAATTCATCCTCCGGAACATTGTCGCCCATCATGTCGCGGCCATTGTCGGTAAACCAAAGCTCTTTCGTTTCAGGATGCCAATCGAAGCCGACCGTGTTTCTTATCCCTCGAGCGAAGATCTCTCGATGGCTCCCGTCAGGGTTGATGCGGGTGATCGATGCATAGATCTCTTCGCTACGATCGCAAATGTTACATGGGGCTCCGACTGGAACGTAAAGCTTCCCATCCGGCCCGAAAGCGATAAACTTCCAGCCATGAGATTTGTCTGAAGGATACGAATCGTTGACCACGACAGGCTTCCGGGGCGAAGTAAGTCTGTTTTCGATTCCATCGAAACGAAGGATGCCTTCTATCTCAGCGACATAGAGCGCACCATTGCGAAATGCAACTCCATTTGGAGAATTGAGACCGGAGGCAATCTTATAGACCTTTTCCGCACGACCGTCTCCGTCCTCGTCGATGACGGCGTAGACTCTGCCACCGGTTCGATTCCCGACGAACAACGTTCCTTTTGGACTCAAGGTCATGGAGCGAGCGTTCGGAACTTTGGCAAAGACAGAGATATGGAAGCCTTCAGGGAGCTTAATCTTCTCGAGAGGCAGATCAGCACCCATGCAATTTCCTGTAAATAAAGCGATAATGGCAATCGTGATGATTGAGGTTTTCATATTCGTTCCCTCCAGGAATTCTCGAACATCCAGAAACCCCTTGCATCTGTTAACTTATCTGGGGGAGGATGTCTCAAGAATGTCGGCACAGACGGCCATCCAACCTGTACCCTTCTGTTCAATTTGAGCATTACATCCACCCCTCACAAGCACCGGGGCCACAGCAAATATGCTCTTCATGTCTCCCCTCGGCGAGGGGTTAACAGCATTATGGGTTGCCCGTTCGTGCTTCCGGTTGCAGGCCCGTCAGAACCTCGTCGCCTCGAGTTTGATATCCGGGTCCGGCCAGGCTCGGCTGAAGCGTTGCTCGATGAGCTCCGCCTGCTCGCGTTTCCCCTGCTCGCGCAAAGCCTTGGAAAGGCCGAAAAGAGCCCAGCCGTTTTCAGGGCTCCTGCGGAGGTCTTCCCAATAGACCGCCTCGGCCTCGACAGGGCGGCCGGCTTCCAACAACGTTGCGCCCAGCACATGCCGCACCGGGAGGCCCCAATCGGGCGGCTCGATGTAGGTGAGCCCATCCTGCAGCCGTGTACCCCGATCCAGTTGAGCGATGGCGCGGTCGTAGTTCCGTTGGCGTCCTGCCATGTCCCCTTCCAGCACCGTCAAAGCGATGGACAAGATTGTGCCGACCGAATTGGGCGACCAGAGTGCCATCTTTGCCACGGCTGGATCCTGCGCGAGTTTTTGCAGGTTTTCGAGCTCCATCATAGACTGACTGAATTGTCCTTTGGCGCTGAAGGCCATGCCCCTCGCAAAATGGTACATGCCGACAACGAGCGGCGCCCCATCACCGGGACGCGGTTGCTGGAGGATCTCATCCCAGCGGCCGAATCGTACCATGGCGTGGTAAGGTACGGCGGCAAAAAACTGCAGCATCGGGGCTTCTTGCAAGACTTCCGGGGTCATCTTTGCAGCCACCTTGCGTGCTGCGGCCAGTGCAGGGCGGCTGTGGCCCAACATCGTCTCGGCATACCAGAGAAAATGCACATTGTGCGGGTAGTAGCTGACGGGATAGAAGCCCTGCACGCGACATTGGGTGATGTAGTCTTCGTCGGCTTGAACCGCAAGAGTGTTGGAGCGCACCGCATCTGCATAACGACCTATCCGTACGTAGATATGAGAAGGCATGTGGACCAGATGACCTGCGCCGGGCACCAACGGCAGGAGACGGTCAGCCGCTGTCTCGGCGGACTCCGGATGATCGGTGGGCTCCATCAGGTGAATCCAGAAGTGCAGCGCACCGGGATGATCTGGATTTCGTTCCATAACCGACTTCAATGCGACGACAATCTCATCGGTGCCAGGGTAAGGGGTGCCATCCCGCGTCCAGTAATCCCAGGGCCGAAGATCCATCATGGATTCGGCAAAGAGTGCCGCCGCGTCCAAATCGTCGGGGTACTGC
>JAVEVM010000686.1:0-3261 GCA_034005055.1 Desulforhabdus sp.
CCACTTCCATAATACTAACTTCATTCTCCCGGAGAGCTTTCCTGATGTGCTTTCTAGTTCGTCTGCCAATATTCTGGAAGACTTCATCTGCGGTACAGTTGAGGTTGATCAGATAGTTGAGATGATCCTCATAATGGAATCCGAGTTTATTAAGAACCGGTTGAAGGTCATTTAGATCAACCACATTCCTCAATTCAGTAAAAAGATGCCGTTTCCTCGCCCAGTTTTTGTAAGAGTCGAGTATGCTAATCACCCCCTCCACGCCTGGTGGATGGTCAGCGTGAAGGATACTGCCATAAGAAATGCTCCTCGTGGTCCAGCGGCTGATCATTCTTCTAAACAACCTGACTTCGACGGGCAGGAACATTGCCATTATTTGGTTTTCAGAATCAACAGCAGCCCAAAACATTGGCGAGTGGTTTTTGGTGCGCCTAAAAACTTCAAACATCTCTGGTGTATGGAAAACATTACTTCGCTCGTGAGTCTCGACAAAGTGGCGCCAGTGATCCTCATCGATCTCCTGTCTGATGTGTGTAGTGATAGTGTGCAGATCTTGCGAAAGCGGTGTCACGTCTAATCAACAACTCTAAATGATAAATAAAGAAAAGTAAATCCTGCCCTACTCAAAGGCACCTAATAAAATTATCATAAAAATTTGGCTCGATATTTCATCCTAGTGGGGCTCGATAGCGGAAGAGACACGGTCAATGACCTTCTGGATGGCGCCAAGGCTTATGTGGATTCCCAGTACCGAGGCGCAGAACTCTTGAATGATAGTGCGATTGTCACCTTGGCCTCCAGCCATTTGGGCGATGGTGGCGCCAGCCTTGGGCCATAATCCTGTGCGGTATTCTGCGGGAAGCGACGCTCTGCCCATCTTGCCGCAGCACGGGCAGCGTCCCCGATAGAGGATGAAGTGGGTTGCTTCCATCTTGATTTCCGGGAGCTCCATATGCTGATGGGTGTAATAGGGGCTTGTATCCGGAATCTTCGTTACCACAGACGCAGACCCCGGGCTTCAACTGTTCGGTTTTGCCGGACTCCAGCATGACCTACCGATGACCTTTGTGTCCCTTCTTGCCTCCGGGCTTTCCTGAACGTGCCTTCTGCTGTTTTTCCTTGAAGGAAGAGTCGGTTGACGGAGGTTGATTGGAGTTGGACGAATTGCGGTTCAATCGAGCTTCCAGTTCATCGACAAGCTTGATGCGAGCTTCGATGGTCTTCTGTTGTTCGGCTATTTTGTACTCTAAAGCGATGATGTACAATCGTACGGTATGCGGAGTCTTCTCCTAGGCTTCCTTGGGAAAAGGCAGGCTCCATTGCTCGGATATATTCAATTGATCTGTATGATCGGACACCATGTGCCCCATCAATAACCTCGGTCTTTCCCATGGTTCCATAGCAGAATTGAGGCAGGCTGACCGGCAGCAAATGCATCATCAATAACTTTTTTGACCCCATGATCAGAAACGGTATTTGTTCTATACCAAGATATTCATTCTTGTTGCTACAACCTTCGGTACAGCCAGTCCGGAATGTAATAACGACGCTTGTTGAGGATGGCGCCGATGACGTTTGATTTAGCCTTCTTTAGCCGTTTCAGGGCGCGCTGGGCGACTTCCCACCGCACGCCTTCGGCCTCGATGACGAGCAATACGCTGTCTGCCAGGTCTCCCGTGATAATGGCGGCGCCCTGTTGGTCAAACGGAGGTGAATCGATCACGACGAAATTGTACTCGCGCTTCCACAGATGGAGCAGATTGGTGAATGCTTGCGATGCCTTAGGGCTGCTCAAGTCGCAGTCTTTGTGTCCGGAGCAAAGTATATCAAGCCCATCACAGAACGACGGACGATTCGGGGCCGTGTTGCCGTTTCCGCCCACCAGAATATCGGCCAGTCCAGAGTTCGTTTCCATGCCGAATATTTGGCTCAGGGTGGGATGACCGAAGTTTGCATCGACTAAGAGGATGCGGCCGGTGTTGCGCCGTGCCAGAGTAATGGATAATTGCGCAGCGACCGTACTGACGCCTTCCCCTTGCCGGCAGCTGGTGATGGCAATGACGTGGGCTGCTCCCGGTTGCGGTTCGGTGGCAAAGGAATCGCTTTGGCTGACCAATTCCAGGCAGGACTCGTAAACTTCCAATTCATCCAAGTTAAGCGCTGCGGGCAAACCTCCACGGTGGATCTGCGGGACGGTTGCAGGGCTCAAATCCGCGATTCCCATTCTCAGGTCGGGATTCATAATGGGAAGGGAAGCGATTACCGGCAGGCCCAGTTTTTCCTCAATGTCTTCCGGCTTGGCGAAGGAGCGGTCCAGATACTCGGTCAAGAATGCCAGGCCGAATCCTCCAAAAATGCCGAGAAAAAAACCCAGTACCAGGTTGAGCATGATCCTGGGGCGTATCGGCTGGACCGGAAAAGAGGCGAACTGCACGACGCTGATGTTGGAGATTTTCTCCATCTCAAGCGCCTGGTCAATTCGTGCCTGCTCCAGACTTTCCGAATACTTGCGGTAATTCACCTGCTGGGTTTCAACATCGCGCTGCAGTTGAGCCAGCTGTATCTCGGCTTCATTGATATTTTTAAGCTCTACTTGAGAGTCTGCCAGTTGATCCTGCAAAGTTTCCGCTTTGGCCCGAAGCGATGAAAGGTTGCCCTGCTCTTTTAACAGGTCGGATTCGATCTGCTGGTAGGTCAGGTTGACTCCCTGGGTGACTTCTCGGGTTTGTTGAGTGTTGCGCAAAAGGGAGCGGGCCTCTTTTATCTGCCGGCGGATCTCAGTCACCGGTACACTTGTCTCCGTGAAAGTCGACAGGAGCTCATTTTCTTTCAATTGCAGGTCATTGATGCGTTTTCTGAGCTCATCTACGGCGGAGTTGGCCGAGCCGGTCACCTCTTCGGTCATCAGTTTTTGAGGCACTACGGCAAGAGTCTTCTGAAAAGTCTCTATCTTGGCGACGGAGGCGGCTGCAGCAGATTTGGCTGTCTCCAGTTCCCTCTGTAGATCGCCGATCCGCTCCAACAGGATGCGCCGTTGATCCTCGATTGATGCGGTGCCGGTCTCATTTTTGAGGTCCTTAAGCCTGCTTTCGGTTGCAGCCAGATCTGTACGCAGCTGCTCGGTTTGCTGGTCGAAGAACTTATATGAGCCGGTTGTGCGATAGGCCCTTATGTGTTCGTCCAGATAATTATCGATCAGTTTTTGCAGCACTTCCTGGGCCAGCTTGGGGCTTTGTGATTCGTATGATAAGATCGGAAGAG
>JAVEVM010000687.1:0-3261 GCA_034005055.1 Desulforhabdus sp.
ACCATTCCCCCTATGATTTCCGCCAAAAAAAACTGGCAGCCGAGAAAAATCAAAATGAGGATGCCGAGTTCTATGACCAAATTCGTGTACGCGAGCATGAAGGCTACGGCCGAGACAAAATGAGCCCCCTTTAGCAATAACGAGCGGGCGGTGGCCAAGGCTGCAAACGAACAGGACGAAGAAATGGACCCAAACAAGGAAGAGAGCGCAATGCTGGTGGGAGCAGGGCTTCCAAGGTAGGGGGTGAGCCTCCCTTCGGGCACAAACGCCTGGATCATGGCGCTGACCCAATAGCCCAGAACAAAAGCCCAGCCGGGCTACCAGAAAAATCCGACGGTCGTTTTTGCTGCTTCACCGTATAGCGCAAGAATGCTTGCTTCATCGGCCATCAATTACTCCTTTCATATGGAAATGCAGAATCCAAAAACCAGAATCTGAATCGGCTTCTTGCTTTGTTTTATGCATCCGGGCAGTCAGTCGCGTTTTCATGATTCGATGTGATTCGCTGTGGCCGAGCATGGCGGTTTCTATGTCTTGAAAAGAGGACTTTCCGGATGTAGACTGGCTAAAGATTAAGCCCTCGCAGGCGCAAAGAATTGCTGATCACCGACACCGAGCTGAAGCTCATGGCAGCGGCGGCAATCATTGGGCTCAACAGGATTCCCAGAAATGGATATAAAACTCCGGCGGCAACGGGGATGCCCAGGGAGTTGTAGGCGAACGCAAAAAACAGGTTTTGTTTGATGTTGCGCATGGTCGCAAGGCTCAACCGACGGGCGCGAACGATACCTCGCAAGTCGCCTTTGACCAGAGTCACCCCCGCACTTTCCATGGCAACGTCGGTGCCAGTGCCCATGGCAATGCCGACCTGAGCCTGCGCCAGCGCCGGGGCATCGTTTATGCCGTCACCCGCCATCGCCACGAAAGAACCTTCATCCTGTAGACTTTTTACTTTCTTTCCCTTGTCTTGCGGCAAAACTTCGGCCAACACCTCGTCGATACCGAGCTTTTCGGCTACCGCCTGCGCCGTACTGCGGTTGTCTCCTGTAATCATTACAATGCGAATTCCTTGCTGGTGCAGTTGCTCCACCGCTTCGGGCGTCGTTTCCTTGATGGGATCGGCAACTCCTATGAGTCCGGCCAGCTCGCCATCGATTGCCACAAACATGGCCGTCTGGCCTTCTCTCCTAATCGCTTCCGCTCTCTTCTCCAGCGGCTGCGGATCGATCTTTAGGGCTTCCAGCAGCCGCACATTGCCCAAAGCCACTTGCCTGCCGCCGATTTCACCTTTCACGCCTTTCCCAGTGAGCGATTCGAATGATTCGGCTTTCGACAATTCAATGCCACGATATTCGGTTCCCGCCACGATAGCTGCCGCCAGAGGGTGCTCGCTTCCCCGTTCCAGACTTGCCGCCGCGTGCAGCAGTTCTTGCTCGTCGTAGCCGTCGAGGGTCTGCACTGTTACCAGTTTGGGCTTGCCCTCGGTAAGCGTCCCCGTCTTGTCCACTACCAGTGTGTCCACCTTGCGCATTGCCTCAATGGCCTCGGCATTCTTGAAGAGGACGCCCAGAGTCGCCCCTTTACCGGTTGCCACCATGATGGACATGGGTGTGGCCAGCCCGAGAGCACAGGGACAGGCAATGATTAAGACTGCAACAGCATTGATGATAGCGTGCGCCATGCGCGGTGCCGGGCCGAAAAAACCCCAGGCAATAAAAGTGATGACGGCGGCCAGTACCACGGAAGGTACGAAATAGGCGGCCACCCGATCGGCCAGCTTTTGGATGGGCGCGCGGCTGCGTTGTGCCTCCTCCACCATGTGCACGATTTGTGAGAGCAGCATGTCTGAACCGACTCGTTCCGCGCGAATCACTAAAGATCCTGTGCCGTTGATGGTGGCGCCGGTGACTTTATCGTCCGGCTGCTTTTCAACGGGGATCGGCTCGCCGGTGATCATGGATTCGTCAACGCTGCTGCTGCCTTCAATCACGACCCCGTCCACGGGTACTTTTTCGCCGGGGCGCACGCGAAGTTTATTGCCCACGTTCACCTGTTCCAGCGGCACATCCGCCTCAGATCCGTTTTCCCGGATCAGTCGCGCAGTTTTGGGGGCAAGGCCCAGCAAGGCTTTAATGGCCGCTCCGGTTTTGCTGCGTGCTCTGAGTTCCAGCACTTGTCCGAGCAAAACAAGCGTCACGATAACCGTCGCCGCCTCGAAGTAAACGGCGACTTGTCCAGATTCGCCACGAAACGATGAGGGAAATAGATGCGGAAACAAGGCCGCCACAACACTGTAGGTATAGGCTACCGTCACACCCAGACCAATCAGGGTGAACATGTTCAAGTTGAAAGTGATCAGAGATTTTATGGCTCGCACAAAGAACGGCCAAGCACCCCAAAGGACCACTGGAGTTGCAAGGCCCAATTCAATCCAGGTCAGCGTCTGCCGAGATGCCAATCCCCGGATAGGATTATTGGGGATCATATCGCTCATGGCGATCACGAATACCGGCAGAGTCAACCCCAGGCTCACCCAGAAACGCCTGGTCATGCTCACCAGCTCAGGGTTCTCTTCTTCTTCCGCAGATACGGTTCGCGGCTCCAAAGCCATGCCGCATTTGGGACACTCTCCGGGTTCGTCGCTGACGACTTCCGGGTGCATCGGACAGACATATTCAGTGCGCTCACCAAGTGCCTTTGCAGACGACGGTTCAAGGGCCATACCGCATTTGGGGCAATCGCCTGGCTGGTCGCTTTGAACTTCCGGGTGCATCGGACAAGTATATTTTACGGCGTCAACCGGGACTGCCCGTTTTTCTTGCCTGCCCCGTTCGTCTTTCGCCTCAGCCGGCTGCAGCGACATCCCGCATTTTGGACAGGTCGGCCACTCTTCCCTTACTTCGGAATGCATGGGGCAGGTAAGAAAGCGGCCCTCTCCGGCGTCATCTTCAGTTTTCGACGCACGCTCATGTTCGGAATCCATGGCCGTTGTTTTCTTGCCGTTCAAGTATTCTTCAGGATCTCCTTTGAATTTTTCCAGGCAGCCTCGACTGCAAAAGAAATAGTTGACTCCCTGATATTCATATTGCAGATCGGTTTCACTCTCATCAACCTCCATGCCGCAGACGGGATCATAAGCAGTATGTTGATTTTTTTTCATGGTTTCACCTCCGTACGTCTCATATAGTTTTTTATAATCACTCAAACTGAGCTTCAAAGGTCAGTGCAAAAAGACGTAAGTTAAGTGGAAGTTTCTATCTT
>JAVEVM010000688.1:0-3246 GCA_034005055.1 Desulforhabdus sp.
CATGGCCTGCGATCTGCAGGACTTGAGCCGGTCCTTGCCGATGTCTGCAGGAGCTTCGAATATTTCGATACGTTCCCAAGCAACCATTGAGGCAGGTGTCCAGGCGCAGATCACGGTCAAAAAAATCGTAACCGAACTGCAAGGGGTGCACTTTGGCATCAAAGCCGCACCCAAACCGTTATTTGCAGCTCGGCGATTGCTTTTGGAGGAAGGCGAACTGGATCTCGGGGCGCACACCTTTAGCATTGCGCGCATTGGACTGAGCGAAGGCCACCTGGATGTGGGATTGGACCGGCAGGGGAAAATCAACTGGCAGCAGCTTCTGACACTCAAAGGAACCGGCGCGGCCCAGGAAAAGCCACAGGCGGCAACAGCCGCCGCGCAGTCGACCGCAGCCAACCCTGCTCCTGCCAAGGAAGCTCCCTGGAAAATTGATGTTGGCTCGGTTGATATTAAAGATATGGCCTTTGGTCTGGTGGATCTCAGCCGTTCAGTACCGGTCACTGCCGGCATAGCCGCTATTTCGATCGGATTGAAAGCAAACGTGGAAGCGGGCAACGAGCTACAGGTTGCAGTTAAAGAAATCTCTACGGAGTTGAAAGGGCTGCAGCTCGGCACAACGGGATCTCCCAAAGCGCTGTTCGAGGCACAAAAGTTCTTGCTTGAGGGCGGAGATGTCGATCTTGGGGCCAAAACCCTCAAGGTTGCACGCATCAACGTCAGTGACGGCTACTTCGATGTCGCGCGTGACCGGGATGGAAAGATCAACTGGACCGAACTGTTTGCCGCCAAAGACAACCCATCGGTGCAGACGGAGCCTCAACCAGCTTCGGGCCAGCCATCTCAATGGAAATTTCTTCTCAAGAGCTTTGAACTGGATAACTTTCGCTCAGAGGTGATGGATCAGACCGCCCATGCAGAAAAGCCGCTGTTCCAACTGCAAGACCTGCAAGTACGGATATCGGAAATTGACGGCAAGTCGCCCATGGATCTTCAGGTAGGATTCGGATTGCAGCAGGGCGGCAAAGTGGCTTTGCGCGGCAAAGTCGATCCGGCCTCGCCGTCTGTGGAAGCGAACATAAATCTGGCCGGAGTGGATCTCGCCCTCGCACAGCCCTACATCGAGCCATTCATTACGCTCACTCTTGACTCTGCAGCACTATCCCTCGACGGTGTCTTGCGCTATGGTACGCCAGCCAAAGGACCCAAAATCTCCTACGAGGGAAGCTTCGGTATCGACCGGCTCAGTCTCAATCAACCCGGTTCAAAGGAAACCTACCTTGGCTGGGATGCCCTACAGATTCCCAAGATGAAGGTGGAGCTCGAGCGTAATAGACTTCAAGTTGATGAAATCACGATTTCCCAGCCTGTCGGTCAACTAATCATCGCCGAAGATGGCAGCGTGAACCTGGCAAAGATTTTAAAAGAACAGCCGGACACCGGTCGGAAGACAGAACCGACAAAGCCGCAGTCAAAAGGTGCGGCTCGTAAAGGCTCGAGACGATCCGCCGCGAAACCGGCGGAGAGCGGCGATTCCTTTCCTTTCAGCATCGGCAAAGTGAAGATCAAAGACGGAAACATGGTATTTGCCGATCTGAGCCTGACGCCAAAATTCATGACGCGGATTCATGCTTTGAAAGGCACAGTTGGCAAGCTTTCCTCGGAGAAAAGGACTTTATCCCAGGTCAAGTTGGACGGACGGGTGGATCAGTACGGTATGGTGAAGATCTCCGGGACCCTGGACGTCAATGATTTCAAGCGTACCACCGACATCACCATGGCTTTTCGCAATGTGGAAATGGCGAACATCAGCCCCTATTCGGGCAGGTTCGCGGGCCGCCGAATCAAATCAGGGAAGCTCTCGCTGGATCTCAAGTATAACATCAAGAACAACAAACTGGCCGGCGACAATAAGATCATAGTCGATAACCTGGTGCTCGGAGAAAAGGTGGAGAGCCCTGACGCGATGAATTTGCCGCTGGACCTGGCCATAGCCCTGCTCTCCGACTCCAACGGCCGCATCGATCTGGGGCTTCCCGTCAGCGGCGAGCTCAATGATCCCCAGTTCAGCATCGGCGCCATTATTTGGAAAACGCTTGCGAATATCATTGTCAAGGCGGCGACCGCACCCTTTCGAGCTCTGGGCTCGTTACTTGGAGGCGGCGCCGAGAAGTTCGATGCAGTGGAATTCGAACCCGGAAAAGCGGAGCTTCTGCCGCCGGAAAAAGAGAAGCTGAAAAAAGTAGCGGAAGCGTTGCAGAAACGGCCGCAACTGAGGTTGGTGGTGCATGGGCAGTATAGCCCGGAGCTGGACGGCCTGGAGCTTAAGCGACTGTTCGTGAGCCGCGCTGTAGACGCCCGCATGGGGGTTCAACCTAAAGCCGATGATGATCTGGAGCCTCTCGATTTCAGTGATTCCAAAGTGAGAGATGCGCTGGAGAAACTGTACACGGAACGATTCGGCCCGAAAGCTCTCGATGAGATCAAACGCGCTGTCAAGGAGGGTGAGATCAAGCCGCGGGAAGACGCCGGCGATAAGCAGAAGGCCAGGAAAAAGGGTAAAGGCCTTGGCAGGTTATGGACCTCCATGAAGCTCTACAAGATTGTGCCCGGAGCGATGAGCCCGGAACAATCGGAGCTCCTAGCCGTAGAGTTGTTTGCCCGCCTGGTGGAGAGCGATCCAAACCCCGAGCAGGCGTTAGCGCAGCTCGCCGACGACCGTGCGCGGGCAATCACGGCGGAGCTGGAAAGTGCCAATGCGGTGCCGGCCGATCGTCTGCAAATTGGCGACGTCCAACCGTTCGCCCAGGAAGCGGGACTATCGGCCAAGCTATCTCTGGACGCCGTTGCCGCTGCAAATTGAGATCTCTTTCTCAATCCGCAGAAGCTCGGCTTTCCTTTCAAGTCCACCGGCATAACCGGTTAACCCCCCATTAAAACCCACAACTCTATGGCAAGGGATCAGGATAGAGATGGGATTATGCGCCACAGCGCTGCCTACCGCCTGTGCCGACATTGATGGTACGCGTCTGGCGTCGGCTATTTGTTTTGCAATTTGGCCATAAGTAACGACTTGCCCAATCGGGATTGTTGAAAGGATATTCCACACCGTTTGTCGGAAAGGCGATCCTGCTGGGGCGAGTCGGATATCTGGCGTCGCGGCTTTACCGGAAAAATAACAGGCAAGGAAATGCCGCACGGTTTTTAAGACAGGATGGTCAGCTTCCCACCTCCAATCGACTGTTT
>JAVEVM010000689.1:0-3246 GCA_034005055.1 Desulforhabdus sp.
CAGCCTGGAAAAAGGTCCACATGGATCGTAGATGGAGACCTTTACTTCGGAATGCTCGGGGTTTACCCGAATGCCGCAGGAGACCTTCTTCTCGTGCTGAAAAACCACTGATTTAAAGCGGTTCCACTGAGAGAAGGAATTGAAAATGATGTGATCGCCGTATTCCAGTATTTTGCTGAGCTCTTCTTTCCGATATGCGGGCGAGAAGACGTGGACTTCCTTGCCGAATTCTTCGTAACCCAATCGAGCCTCGTGCAAAGAACTGGCTGCGACGCCATGAAGACAGCGTCGAATCAGCGGAAAGAGGCTGAACATGGCAAAGCCCTTGAGGGCCATCAGGATCTTACATCCGGTGCGCCTTTGCACCCCCTCGAGGACCCTCAAGTTGTCTTCGATAGCCTCTGCATCAACGACATAACAAGGTGTTTGGATTTCTGTGATGTCGAGCTTCATTCCGCCCTCTGTTCTCTGTCTTCTGCCCTCTCCATCTCCACCGGCAGCACCACCTCGCGGGGAGCAGGCCAGTCTAAGGGGATTGGTGCCGTAAGCACCAATTGGGTGCCGCTGATGGGGTGAACCAGGCTCATTCGAAAAGCATGTAAATGAAGCCTCGGGGCGGGAATGGCTCCATAGAGGCGATCGCCTATGACAGGATGACCGCAAGCCGCGGCATGCAGTCGGATCTGATGAGTTCTCCCGGTTTTAGGGCGCGCCCAAAGGAGCGATCGATCGGTCTCCCGCAAGAGCACTCTGAAAATCGTTTCCGCAGACTTCCCGCGCCCTTCAGGAACCGTGGCGTAACGACCGCCGCGGCGCCCGATATCCTCTGCTGATACCCATTCATCACGCGCGGGGCACCCTTTTACCCAGGCTAAATAATCCTTGACAACCTGGCGAGCTTGGAAAGCCTCGCCAAGCTTACGGTTCACGGAGCGATCGAGGGCAAACAGCATAACCCCGCTTGTTTCCCGGTCGAGGCGGTGATGAAGAGCGACATAGGCATCGGGCGGCGCCAATCTTTCGAAAAAACGGAAAGCGGCGGCAAAAACATTGTTGAAGGCATCTGCCGGAATCGCCTGGCTGGGTATGCCCGATTCTTTGTCATAAGCCAATAAAAAACGATCCCGGAATAGAATGCGCTCAGGGTCGATCTCGTAAAAGCGTCTGACTCCGTGATGGGGCCAGTGGACTTGAATTTCCTCATCGCCTTGCAGTGTCTTGTGAGGATTGCGTTGACGGCGGCCGTCAAGCTGGACGGCACCAAAATCGATCAAAGCGGAGGCTTCCGCCGGTGAAATGAGAAGCTCGGCCGCCAGGTGCTCAAACAGCTGCATTCCGCCGCGTTTAGGCTCGACTCGCCACTTGGCGTCGGAAGCACAGATTGGCTTACGCGCCCCTTTGCGCTCACAAATCATCATCGGCAATGCTTCCGACGTCTGCAGATGCGCCCCTGGCTTCTTCCTCCATGGCTTCCTCCACCAGGGCGTCTACATCTTCGCCGAGATCTTCTCCCATTTCCTGTCCCATGGTTTTCATCCAGCGCGCCATGCTCTTTGGATCATTTTCATCCAGACCCCCAAGGCGCGCCGGATCGGCCAACCGCTCCAATCGAGTTTCTTCCGAAAGCCGCACACGAACGCGGGATGGAATGCGTTGCATGAGCTCGCTGCTGCAATGGCGGCAAACGGTCGGAACCGGCTCGGAGACTCGAAAGGTAATAAATTCATTTTTTTTGCCGCATTCCTGACAACGGTATTCATAGATGGGCATAGTGATACCTCGCTATTCAATCAAGCATCCAATACAACCGATTATTAACCGAGGCTTCAAAGCCATTCCACCTTTGAAGCCGATTCTACAGCGATCGAAATCTGGGCTAGATCTGAATCAAACACTGCCTGCCAGAGTAAAACAGTTATCATCGGTTAGGATTTGGTTATGTTTCTTGTAGGCTTGATACAAGTAAGGCGGCAGGCTGAACATTCCGCGGGCCATTTCCGGAGAGAGATAGCGCAAAGGCAGGTTTGCCGTCTCGACACGCTGAACAAAACCGTCCAGAGACCAGTCGGGATCCAAAGAAACCAGTATGTGGGCGTCTGGACGGTGAAAACTATGTATGGAGTAAGGATATGGATGAACACGCGGGAAAACAGCCTCCAACGTATTGACCATGCGGGCATGCAGAGCTACTTCCTGGGGGCTGATGCCTTCGCCTTGAAAGGCAATGGCTCCCTTTGGGGTGAGCCGGTTCTTGAGCAGCTCATAGAATTCTCGGGTGAACAGGAGCACCGCGGGTCCGCCTTCCAGCGGGTCGCTCAGATCGACAATAATACAGTCGAACTTCTCCGCACAGTTCTGTACATAGCTCCGGCCGTCGCCCGTGATCAACTCAAGTCGGGAATCCTGGTAACTTCCCTGGTGCCACAATGTCAGGTGCTCTTTGCAGACTTCGATCAACTGGTCGTCTATATCCACCATCACCACTCGCGTGATTCCCGGATGACGGAAGATTTCCCTCAGCGTTGCACCTTCGGCTCCACCGATCACCAGGACGGATCTTGGCTGCGGGCAGCTGAAAAGAGCAGGATGCACCAGCATTTCATGATAAATGAATTCATCTCGTTCTGAGGACTGGCCCACGCCGTCCAGGAACAACATACGTCCGTGCATTCGAGTATCCACGACATCGATTCGCTGGAATCGAGACTGACCGCTGTAGACGACCTTGTTACAGAGATAAGAGACCGTCAGTCCCCCCTCTATCGGCTCCTTGAACCACAGATATGTAGGAGAGGCTGTGCGACTCAAGGTTTATGCCTCAGATCTTCTGACGGAATATCGAGCGTACCCCGCTTGATCTCCATAACCGACATGTTGCTGGCCTGGAATCTGTTCTTGAGGAACTTCAACGACACATCAGGGTCGATTTGTTCCCCGCACGTGAAGATATCCAGAGCACAATAACCGTACTCGGGCCAAGTGTGGATGGAAAAATGGGATTCGGCGATTACGACGACCCCGCTTATGCCGTGGGGAGAAAAATGATGAAAGACGGGTTGGACAATGGTGGCATTCGAAAGCTCTGCGGCTTCGATAAGAATCTTTTCCACCTGAACCAGGTTGTTCAAAAGCTCAGAAGAGCACCCATAGAGTTCAACGATCAGGTGTTTTCCTAAAGATTTCATTTTTTATCATCATCCTCACGTCATGCTATTACCTTCATCTAGGGTTAAGAAATGAAAAAAC
>JAVEVM010000690.1:0-3244 GCA_034005055.1 Desulforhabdus sp.
GTAAAAGATTCAAAGCCGTGCAGACGGGTGGACCTTCCGGGGGGTGCGTCCCGGAGAGCCTCATCGACCTCGCCGTGGATTTCGAGCAGTTGAAGAAAGCCGGCTCCATGATGGGCTCCGGGGGCATGATTGTAATGGACGAAGACACCTGCATGGTGGATGTCGCCCGCTACTTTCTCAACTTCCTGGTGCAGGAATCGTGCGGCAAGTGTGTTCCATGCCGCGTCGGAGTGAAGCGGATGCACGAGATCGTCAGCAGGATGTGCGAAGGCATGGCTGAGGCGAGCGATCTCGAACAGCTTGAAACACTTTGCAATACCATCCCGGAAGCGGCACTGTGCGGACTCGGCAAGAGCTCTCCGAATCCTGTTGCCAGCACGCTTCGCTATTTTCGCGATGAATACGATGCTCATGTATTTGAAAAGCGCTGCCCGGCCAAAGTCTGTAAGCCTTTGCTAACCTACGAGATCGACACGGATAAATGCACTGGCTGTGGCCTGTGCCGTATAAAGTGCCCCGAAGGTGCGGTGATTGGGGCGAAAAGGGAATGTCACTGCATCGATGAAGAGTTGTGTGTGCGCTGCGGCATTTGTATAGAGAACTGTAAATTTGGCGCCATTTACATCGAATAACGAGCGGAGAATGGCATGCTGCCCAATGAACTGATGACCGATTTTCTGGCTGTTGCCCTCTACCTTTTGGTGGGAGTTGTTTTTGCTGTCGTTCCGTTGATCATCTCCAGGCTGATTGTCAGACGGAGCACGGGAGTACAGCGTGACGCAACCTATGAGAGTGGTATGGAGACCATCGGCAGTGCGTGGATGCAGTTTACCGCTGCCTATTACATCTACGCACTGATATTTCTCGCCTTCGACGTCGATGTTCTCTACCTCTTCCCGGTTGCTCTGGCCTACGGCAAATTCGCCGTGCGGGATTTTGTGGAAGTCGTGATCTTCGTTGGTATCTTGTCTCTGGCCATCGTTTACGCCTGGCGCAAAGGAGTGTTTGAGTGGAACGTGAAAGAGTCGAACCAGTAATCAAATTTGCTTTGCTGGAAGAAATTCTCAATCTGGCACGGGCGAATTCGCTTTGGCCGATGACGTTCGGATTGGCTTGCTGTGCTATTGAGATGATGGCAGCCGGTGCTGCACGGTTCGATTTGGACCGCTTCGGAGCGGGTGTGTTCAGACCGTCACCCAGACAGTCGGATGTAATGATCGTAGCAGGCACCATCTCCAAGAAGATGGCACCGGCCATCAAAATGCTGTGGGATCAAATGCCGAATCCAAAGTGGTGCATCGCCATGGGAAACTGCGCCATCTCAGGAGGACCTTTTGAGTATGAGGGGCAGTATGCCATTGTACCGGGTGCCCATCTGATTGTGCCCGTGGACATCACGGTTCCCGGCTGTCCGCCGCGCCCGGAAGGGCTCATTCAAGGTTTGCTGGCGCTGGAAGACAAGATCACCGGCGGTGAGCACCGGAACTATCTGCGACGATTTCGACGCATGGGAGGAAAAGGCTAGTCATGGCTAAAAGGGAGGTAGTAGCGCAGAAACTGCAGGCAATGCTCCCCGAAGATGCGGTGTGCAAAGACGACTCCTTTAAGGCGGGAGTAGGCTTTTCGGCTCAGGTGCCGGTTGCCAAATTGCGGGAAGCGATCAAAGCGTGCGACGAGGCCGAATATTACCTGGAATCGATCACGGCTTTGGATTTTCAGGATACCTTTGAGCTCGTATATCATTTGAACTGCTATGAGGAAAGATCGCGGGTTGCACTCCGAGTGTTGTGCGGGCACGATCAATCACCGGCTACCGTCAGCGATATCTTCCCTTCGGCGTTATGGCAGGAGCGGGAGGTCCACGATTTTTACGGCATCCGCTTTGCCGACAGCCCCGATATGCGTCCTCTGTTGATGCCCGAAGACGCTGACTGCTACCCGTTAAGAAAAACCTTTGGTACTGTTCACGCTTATCACAAACGGGAAGAAATCTATGGCTGAGCAATTTCGAGAACCGGTCGTCGAGCATATCTATACCCTCAATCTCGGGCCTCAGCATCCGAGCACGCACGGTGTTCTTAGGGTGCTTCTCGATCTTGACGGTGAGTTCATCGTCAAGGCGGATCCCGTCATCGGGTATGGCCACCGCGGTCATGAGAAAATGGCTGAGAATCGCACCTACAAACAGTTCTTGCCTAATACCAGCCGCATGGATTACCTCTCCGGGTTGCTCTACAACCACGGCTTCGTCCTCGCCGTGGAGAAGTTCGCCGGTGTGCAGGTTCCTGAGCGGGCCAAGTACATTCGCGTGATCTGTTCCGAGCTGAACCGGATCTCCAGTCACCTGCTGTGGTTCGGAACCTATGTGATGGATCTTGGCGGCTTCACTCCCTTTCTGTATGCCTTCGACGATCGGGAAAACATTTTGGACATCCTGGACAGAGTCAGCGGGTCGCGCCTCACCTATTCCTACTGCCGTTTCGGCGGCGTTACCCGAGACATAGACGATCAGTTTATCGATATGACCAAGGCCTTCATAACACGGCTCCGGAGCCGCTGGCCCGATTACCACAATCTGGTCACCAAAAACGTTATTTTTATCCATCGTACCAAGGATGTGGGCGTGATAAGCGCCGATCTCGCTCGTCAGTTCGGCATCGTAGGCCCCAACCTGCGGGCTTGCGGTATCCCGTTTGATGTGCGCAAAGCCGAGCCTTACGAAGTATATGACCGCTTCGAGTTCGACATCCCAACAGGCACCAACGGCGACGCGCTTGATCGTTACAATGTCCGGTTGGAAGAGATGGAGCAAAGCTGCCGGATCATTGAGCAGGCACTCGATCAGCTTCCCGCCGGAGCGCATATCAATGAAGTTACACCGTTTAAAGTCAGACCTCCGAAGGGCGAGGTTTACTTCGCCTTTGAGAGCGCACGCGGATTGACCGCCTACTATCTGGTGAGTGACGGCAGCGCGTACCCTTATCGATGCCACATCCGAGTGCCGAGCTTCGGAAATCTGCAGGTGCTGACTGAAGTTTTGCGAGGAATGCTGGTTGCCGACGCGATCTCGATTTTGGGCAGCATTGATGTGGTTATTCCTGAAATCGATCGATAAACCGTCCTTTCTTAAGAACAGCTGATCTCAGGACTGGAATCGAACTCGGATTCCCATATCCACCCAAGGAGAGCGAACAATATGGGAAGTGAAATGGCTTCGGATTGGATTCGAAGAATCGTTGGCCTG
>JAVEVM010000691.1:0-3244 GCA_034005055.1 Desulforhabdus sp.
TACTCCTCAGCGAGTAAGTAATTGAGATTTTTTTGGGTATCTTCGATACTTGAAAACGCTTTGATCATTCTTGAAGCTCTTCTACTTTTTTGACTTCGATAACGTAGCCTTCCTCAGTCTCGGTAACGATGCCGGTCACTTCGACGGCATAATCAATCATGTCTGACAGATCTTTGCCCTGTACCAGATAGTCACCATCTTCGGCCTCGATGATGATTCCCTCATCTGTTTGCACAACAATGCCTGCAATAATCTCCTCTTCGGCTGCAGCCAACGGGTTTCCCAGTGAACCCATAGTCAGAAAGGTAAAAGCGCTTAAGAAAATGACAATCAGCTCTATTATGGATTTCATCGCCTGCGACTCCCTTTTTTTGAAATCACCTCCCTCTCTCATAATCCTCATGAGATAACCTCGTACTCTTTCACCACAAAAACCTCTTTTTCCTTGTGGCTTTGAAAAACACCCTTCACCCTCACATGCGCGTGCATATGCTTAATGAGATCCCTTCCCTTTGCATTGGCATGAATCAGATACTCTTCCTCATCTTTTGCCGATATGGTTACAGCAATCACCGTTCCCTCCTGGTCCCAGTTGCATGGGGTCACTACCCCCTCGACCATGATCTGCTCTTTTAAGTTGTATCCCATGACATCTTCACCCTGCCCCCCCGAGTTGACTCTATTACGCAGTTGCAAGACCCTTATCAATCGCCGCCCGCGCGCTAATGAGCAATTCCCATGCCATAAAGAACGCCCTTATCGACCCGGTTGCGCCCCATCCAGCGAGCCTGACGATAGCCCCGTCGCCACGCTCCCGAGTCCCTCGTTCCTACGCTCTCTAATCCCTTGTGGGAACGAGCAGAACAGAGCGGATGTATCGAGTTGCCGATGTTTCGACGCAGACGGTTTCCGCGCAGGCGGGCAGCAGGTGCAACAGTGTAGAGCGGGGTAGGACAACACCCAGGAAGGCTCCGGCGGCACCTCATAGCTGAATCAGGAGATGGTCTAAAAGCGAGTGAAAAGCAGGCAGGTGAACGAAGCTACAGCGAAATGCAGGAACTGGCAGTTCCGAATCCGTGCCATTGGCAGTCAAAAGGGAATCATTGATTCCGCTTTACGTCATTGCGGAACTCCTATCTCCGCTTTCCCGGCGGATTCAGGATGCGGAAGCGTGTTTATACTCCTCTTTGTGAATACCATACTTGCTGAGAAGTTTGCGCAATTGTCTGGTGCTTATCCCGGCTGCGCCAGCGGTGGCGTTGATCCGCCCCGAATTTAGAGTGAGCAGCTCTTTCAGATAGAAGCGCTCAATATCCTCGATGCCTCTGCGTCTGACTTCGGCAAGAGTGAGGGAAAGATCAAGCGGAATTCTCGCTCCCGCTGAACCGGTCGAGAGGAGATCTCGGGGCAGGCTTTCAGGCCTCAGCAGCGAAGAAGTCTCCAATATGTAGGCACGCTCGATCAGGTTTTCCAGCTCTCTGATGTTGCCCGGCCACGGATATCTTTTGAAGGCTTCCAGAACTTGAGGATGAACGTCGCGTATTTCTTTTGGATAGAGCCTGTTCAATCTCTTTATGAAAGTTTCCACCAGTATCGGAATATCTTCTATCCGCTCTCTCAAAGCTGGAATTTCAATTGGAAACACATTTAACCGGTAGTAAAGGTCACTGCGGAATACGCCATCATCACTCATCTTCTTCGAATCGACGTTGGATGCAGCGATGATTCTTACGTCCGATTCGATAAAAGCCTCTCCGCCTATTCTTTGGAAAGCTCTCTCCTGTAGAACCTGCAGCAGCTTAATCTGGGCCGAAGCCGTGATGGTACCGATCTCGTCGAGGAAGAGCGTGCCGCCGTGAGCTATTTCAAACTTGCCCAGCTTCCTTTTGACGGCGCCGGTAAATGCCCCTCTTTCGTGACCGAACAATTCGCTTTCAACCAGGGTTTCGGGAATTGCGCCACAGTGAACGGCAATAAACTGTCGGTCGCTCCGAGTGCTGTGGCGATGGATCAGCTTTGCAATCACCCCCTTGCCGGTTCCGGTTTCGCCCGTGAGCAGAACGGTTGCCCTGGTCGGAGCCACCGATCTGATCTTGTCAAACACCTTTTTCATGGCGGGATTATTGGTGCGCACCACCTCGACAGAATCATCCTGCCAGTATCTGCCGCGCAAATAATCCAGCTCCGACTGCATTCGGATGGATTCGGAGATACTTTCTACGACATATTTTATTTCGTCGCGGTTCATGGGATAGGTGAGGTAATTGCCGGCACCCGCCTTGACAGCGTTCACAGCTTCCCTAATCATTTCCTGAGTGGAAAGCACAATGATTTGGGCAGTGGGAAATGTCTGCCAAAAGCTTTGAAGTGCGCTCCGGTAATCATTGTGTCCATTTCTCACCGGCTTGTTGAGAAGAAAGTCCAGGTCTATGAAAATAAACTCAAAGGGTTTGCGCCGCGACCTTTCGAAACAAGAAGAGCGATCCGAGACGGCATCCACTTTGCAATCGGGAAAGCAGCTGCGAATCATATCGCATGCAGCATGATCGTTTGAAGCCACCAGTACATGTTTCATTTAAGCAGTGATCACCCCGATTTGCGGCAGGTTTCCTTCATCCTAGAAAACAGGGCTCATATACGACTCAAGTTCTAATAGATCAATGAAAAAGTAAACACATTTGTCAGTACTTCAATGCGGCGGGAAGCCACATGGTCAAAGGTGGCCAAAAGGTTATGACCACTAAATCAAGAAGTAGCACCAGCAGCAGTGGGAAAACCTTCTGCACCGCGTTTTCCAACCTGGAACCGGCGATGCCCGATGAAACAATGAGGCAAATCCCCAGCGGCGGCGTCAACATCCCGATTGCCAGATTGACGACAACGATCACTCCCAATTGGATGATATCGACATCCAGGCAGGGCAGTATGTTGACAAGAATCGGCACCAGCAATATCAGCGCGGCAGTTGTTTCAACGAAAACACCGGCTGCCAGCAGCAGTATGTTCACCAGAACCAGAAGCACTGTGGAATTGTCGGTAAGCGCCAAAAGACTTGCCGCAATTCGGCCGGGAATGTCTTCGATGGCCATAAGCCAGCTGAACACCGAGGCCGTTGCAATGATGAAAAGGATCACGCTGGAAGTAATAGCCGCACGAATGAAAATATCGGGCAGATCGTTGAGCTTGAGCTGTCGATGCACAAAGAGCCCCACAAAAAGTGCATAAAGCGTCGCAACGGCAGCAG
>JAVEVM010000692.1:0-3231 GCA_034005055.1 Desulforhabdus sp.
TTTGGTGCGCCCATTACGACGAGTGCCTTGATTATGCCGTGCAGGGAGAATGGGCCTCTTTCACCTGCAGGGAGTGCCGGGCATTCACGCCGATGGAATGCGACCGGGACGAGCTGCTTGCCGACAGTGTGGGTTGCCGGGCTTTGGTGATGACGATTTTCCACCCTGGGGCGGTCAGTGGTGTCAGACGTTCGACTTTGGGCAAAGTTGCGGAAATGAGGTGAAACCATGATCGACAGCCTGCCACCCGAATGTGATGAGTTGTGCCGATTCCGTTCGTGCCTGCACCCCGGCGAGAACAAGGGGCCTTATGTGCCCGGCCGGGGGTACACCGGCTATTACACGGCGCCCGAGCCCGTGTGCATGACACGGCACCTGCACGGCTGCCCGACCGGCACAGAGCTTGATGGGAAGGATTTGAGGCCGCTCCCGGATCCGGAAAAGCTAACCGGACATCTCCAACGAGAGATCGATGAGGCAAGGGCAACGCTGAAAGTCAAGCGGCTGATGCGCGCGATGTTGGAGGTGATTCGGTTGCTCTCGAAACACGCTGCAGCGGGCGTGAAATCTTGACGCTGAGGCGTTTCTCTGCCCGACAAGACCCTTGCGCGGGAGAGCGGCACGCCGAGCGCCACCGTTCCCGGGCCCTGGACGCTTGGCTCCTTGGTCTGACATTTTTTGTCACCAGCTAGGCCATTTTCCCAGGGCAATCGCACGAAATTTTCATAAGCCGAGTAAACGATGCAGGTAGCTCTCATCCCAGCCAGCCCGTTTGCGCGAGCCTTTGACACCGATTTTTCTCGTTTTGTCCCGTTTGATAAGGTTGAGGGCGAAATGCCGTATGATGCCCAAGTTGGTGGCAGCATGCCCGATTCGAATCCTGCTCTCGTCCTCCCGAAAAGCTATATCGAGACTCCAATGCAGACCGTTTTCGATACCCCAATGACCTCGGGATGCTTGAGCGAAGCTCTGAGCATCACTGGGCAGACTGGAAATGTAGTAGCGTGTGTCACGGGTAGTTTTGTCACCAATCTGTCGCTCGGATTCGACCATTCCAAAGGAAGTGAGCTTTTCCCACTTGGCTTTGTCCTCAAACCAGTCTACCTCGGCAGTGGTGATGAAACGGCGGATTTCAATTCGCCCATGCTCTCCATCTGTGGTTTCATAGGTCTCATGGGAAAGATCCTTGAAACCATTGTCTTTGGCGTTTTGGAAGAGGAGCTCTACCTCTTTATGCATGGTGCCTTGATTCCCTTTAAGAGAGATAACGTAATCTGCTTCTTGTTCCACAATTTGTTTGATGATTTCCCTCTGACAGCCCATGGCATCAATGGTCACGATACAGCCTTTGAGCGCGAGAACTCTGAGAAGTTCTGGAATGGCTGTGATCTCATTGGATTTTTCCTCGGTTTTAACCTGCCCCAGCACCAAACGATTTTCGGTCGCCCAAGCGCTGACCATGTGGATCGCAGCCTTGTTCGACGACCGGTCGTAGGAATGCCGCAAGGTCTTCCCGTCGATGGCAATGACCTGTGGAGCAATATTCTGAAAGGCAGCACGCACCCAATCGAGGAAGCACTTCTCGAATTCTTCGGGGCGAATCATAGAGAATACCCGACCGAAAGTATCATGCGAAGGAATCCCGAAAGGCAATTCCAAAAAGGTCCGAAACCATTTCTCCTTAATACGTCCAAACTCGGCGATTTCCGTCCACTCGTCAGCACCAGCCAGCACGGCGCAGAGGGTTATGACTATGATGTCGATAAGCTTATGCCTCGTTTTCAGCAAGATCCGCGGATCTGTGAGTGAAGAGAAATGTTCGATGATTCGCGGCTTCTCTGCGGTCTGCATGTGCTATCCTCCTTGGGTTATAGGTTACCAAGGTACCTTCGCACACTTTTACCCAAAAGGCCAGCGAAATGACATGCGATTGCCCTGTGCTCCGATCTTTTAAGCCTTCCAATTGCTTCTCTTATATCGTACAGATAATATTGACCTGCGTGCCCGGGATCGACGCCGGTATTCAGTATCGGACGGCAGAAGTCGATTTTCGGTCAAACCCGATTCTGCACAACAGATTTCGGATGCCGGAGCCCTCAATAAACGGCAGCGTTGCGGGGGAAGCTCGCAGCAACGGCAGCCGAGGGGGAGAATGAACAATGTTTGAAGCATCAGGTATGGAGCCCGGCTCTTTTGAGGCTTATCCTTCATTGCCGGCTGACGAGCTCTTCAAGGCCAAAGACCATCTTTACAAGAGCTTGGCGATCATCGAGGAACAGCTGAGTAGCTTTGAGGAAGGAATCTACGACGCTCTCCAGGCAACTTCGGATCTCTCTGAATGTTGGCTTCAGGTGAATAAGTGCCGGCTTTACACGGAAAACATCCTTGCATTTGAGGAATGCCTGCAGCCGGCCATGGGCCTCATCTACGATGCAAAATGCATGGTCGATCATCTGGCTGCGGAAAAGATGGGCCTCACCAGGCATGGGCGCATTTCCATTATGCAGGCTCTCCGTGAGGCCGCAGAGCTAATCGCCATGGTCCTGCGCGATCTGGAATTCTGGGATAGCGAAGAGGAAAAAGAAGAAGAAGAGAGCCCAAAGTAAGCTTTTGCTCCAACCCCTTCTGTCTTTCAAACCCACTGCAATAAAGCTCCTGATCCGGTTCGGCGCAAAAAGAGCCGCCTTGACCCGCCCCTCTACGGCGTGCGTTTCCCAAGCGTGAGTGTGGAAACGAGGTGAAGACTTTCTTCTCCCTTATTCTCAAACGAGGTTCCCCGATTCTAATGGTCTGGTGGCTGCTGCTTAGCGTTTTTTTGAGCGGGTGCGTATACATTGACATTGGATCGGATCCATCCCGGGTGAATCTGAATGAAGCGACCGCTTCGCGAATCATTCCGGGGCAGACGACCCGGGAAGAGGTCCTGACCATGCTGGGACCGCCGGATGAGGCTTCCGGTAACGGAAAGCAGATTACCTATGTGCAAAAGTATGCTGTGGCCCTGCTATCCCCTGGCAGACTGGCATCGGGTGAGCCATTGCAGCCGGCTAATCGTTATATCCTGGTAGTGGAATTCGATGAGCGGGGAATTGTTTCTCGACGGGATTTCATCGCTCCCTCCGAGCTCCATGACCAGCCTCCTCGTGGAGCTCATCCGTCCACCTATCCACCTTCATTCCGTTGAATCAACGTGACGGAAATGATTGGATGAGTGCGGTGAGGAACCGGGAT
>JAVEVM010000693.1:0-3230 GCA_034005055.1 Desulforhabdus sp.
TGGTTGCGAATGGTGCAATATCAGGGTGTAGACTGCCCTGCGGTATGCCCCAAAAAATCCCAAAAATTTTAGGTTTCGGCAACATATCGTGAATCTCCTGTTTAGCGTAATTAAGTCTGGCCGATGTGCAGGGAAGTTGGTGCCTGATCTGACCAAGTACCTTTCCGCCAGCGTCATGGGTACTTTTGCTCATTATAGTCTCATGATGATCCTGATCAGGGGGGGGGCTGTGAGTGTGTTATTGGCTTCCACCGTTGGGGCGATTACAGGTGCCCTGATCATTTACCTCTTTAATTATTTTTACACCTTTCGCAGCCAGAAAGGACACCTGGAATCTGTGTCCAAATTTTTCATGGTCGCTGCCTTAGGGTTGGGGATGAACGGGGTGGTTTTAAAAGCCGCCCTTGTTCACTTGGACTGGCACTACTTGGTGGCACAGTGTCTTGCGACCACAGCAGTTTTCGGCCTCAGCTTCACCATAAACCGAGCGTGGACGTTCTGAAGGAGCATGAATGCGAAAACCGCCTTTGAACCCATCAGTAAAGACTCCCCTGCGAGAGAGGCTGCTTACGGTCGTCGTGCCCGTCTACAACGAACAGGAAGTCATTCTTGAATTTCACCGCAGGCTTTCCTCCTCCCTCGAAGAGGCGGACATAGACCGGGCGGAAATCATCTATGTCAATGACGGTAGCATCGACGATACTCTGCCCCTCCTACTGGGGCTGATGAGGGCAGATCAGCGAGTGGAGGTCCTCGATCTGAGCCGTAACTTCGGAAAGGAAGCTGCGATGACGGCAGGTTTGGATCACGCCCACGGAAATGCGGTGGTAGTGATCGACGCGGATTTGCAGGACCCGCCGGAACTGATTCCCGACATGGTTCGGGAATGGCAAAAAGGCTTTGACGTGGTCTACATGCGGCGCCTTAGCCGGGAAGGGGAAACAAGGATGAAAAAAGCCACCGCCCGGGCTTTTTACGCGCTGATGGCTGGCGTCGGACGGGTCAAAGTACCCGAGAACGTCGGCGATTTCCGGCTCCTGAGCCGACGAGCGGTCGATGCCTTGAAGCAGATGCCCGAAAGGACTCGGTTCATGAAGGGACTCTTCGCCTGGATAGGTTTTCCGGCGAAGGAGTTCTCCTACCATCGAGACCCCCGATATGCAGGCGTCACCAAGTGGAACTATTGGGGTCTGTGGAATCTGGCCATTGAGGGGATTACCTCCTTTACCATTGCCCCCTTGAAGGTTGCCAGTTATATCGGTTTTCTGACCTCTCTGACGGCTCTGCTCTACGGTCTATTCGTCCTGGCCAGGGCGCTGCTTTTCGGCGCTCCGGTTCCCGGCTACCCAAGCCTGATGGTTGTCATCCTGTTTCTCGGCGGCCTTCAGCTTCTGGCCATCGGCGTGGTCGGTGAGTATCTGGGGCGGGTGTTCATCGAAACCAAGCAGAGACCCCTTTACCTCGTAAGCCGGCGCCATCGCTCGTTGCTCCGACGGAGTTGTTCGGCGGAAAGCAATTTTCAGAATTTTGAAAATAGGGTTTCGTTATGAAATTCGAACTGACATTGACTCAACGCGGGATGTTTTGGGCACTGCTCATCTTTACCATGCTGATTCGCCTGCTGTCGCTGGGAAGCTATCCGCTGGCCGACACCACGGAGGCGCGTTACGGTGAAATCGCACGGCTCATGGCGGAGACGGGCGATTGGATTACCCCGCAGATTCATCAGGGCGTTCCCTTCTGGGGAAAACCCCCTTTATCGACCTGGCTTTCGGCGATTTCCATCCGAATTCTGGGTGCTAATGAATTTGCGATCCGATTGCCGTCGTTCCTCATTGCCGTGACGGTTCTTGCCCTTGTCTATTCCCTCGCTTTAAGGCAGCGCGGGCGCGACTTTGCCCTCGTGGCGACGGTGGGTCTTGCCACTTCCGTTATTTTCTTTGTCAGTAGTGGCGCGGTGATGACCGATCCAGCCTTGGTTTTGGGGACGACGCTCTCCATGGTAGCCTTCTGGCGGGCCATGACGGAAAAGGATCGAGTCGGTCTGATCTGGGGATACCTCTTCTTTGTGGGGTTGGCGACAGGTCTTCTTGCCAAGGGGCCGGTGGCGCTCGTGCTCACCGGCCTGCCGGTCGGGGGTTGGATATTCTGGCAAAGACAGTGGGGGAGCGCCTGGTACCGCATTCCCTGGTTGCCGGGGCTGGCGCTCTGTCTCGCGCTGAGCGTTCCGTGGTATTATCTGGCCGAGGTGAAGACCCCCGGGTTCCTCGATTATTTTATAATCGGCGAACACTGGAAGCGCTTTCTGGTCTCAGGCTGGAAAGGGGATCTTTACGGCAGTGCTCATTCCCGCCCTCTGGGCACTATCTGGCTATACTGGCTGGTGACAACTCTGCCTTGGTCCTTGGTCCTTCTCGCCTCCTTATTCAGGAAAGGAGTCCGACGCAGGGCCGGCAGTATTTTAAGCCACAGCGATGGCTGGTGTGCGTATCTAGCCCTGTGGGCGATTGCCCCCATGTTATTTTTTACTATAGCAGGCAACATTCTGCCGACCTATGTTCTGCCCGGTCTTCCCGCATTTGCCCTGCTCCTGTCCGAAATCATGCTGGCGGACCAAACATCGATACGAATTTCGCCGACGCGGGGTTCACGCGACATGCTCAGGGCGGCAACGGCGGCCTCGATGCTGTTTGCGTTAGGGTGGGTCCTGGTGGCAGCGCAAGTCGTTCCGCTCAAGAAAAGTCAAAAGGGGCTGGTCATGGCCTACCGGAATGATCAAACCGACCCCACTGGCCAGTTAGTCTATCTCTTTAAGCGGCCCCAATCGGCCGAATTTTATTCTCGCGGCAGGGCGCAATTCGCAAGGCAGACACAAGATACGGATGCGTATTTTCGGAATGCGAACAAAGACTACTTCGCCTTAAGAGAGCGGAACATGAAGCTCCTTCCCGAGACCGTTCTCCGACGTGTTGAAAAATTGGGTGAATTCAACGGATATTACCTTCTGAAGGAAAAAACAGTGTTACGCTGAGTCGGCCGCCTTTGAAAAATACATCTGGGTCCCCCGGGCTTGTCGGGAGAAACTGAAATCGCCGAATCATTGAGAGGTTGCATGAGAATTCTGCTCGTTGAGGACGATGATAGAACGGCCAACTTCATTACCAAAGGATACAATCAAGTGGGGTACGTGGTGAACCGCGCCACCAAAGGTGAGGATGGATTGTTCATGG
>JAVEVM010000694.1:0-3226 GCA_034005055.1 Desulforhabdus sp.
TCGGCTCCCAGCTTGTCAAGGGCACCGCGACGGATGAGAGGCCCGAGCGACACGTGCGCCACATCCTTGATGCGCACAGGACTATAGTCTCTCTGCTTGATGACGCTCTCTTCAATAACTTTGATGTCTTTGATGAAACCGAGACCGCGGATGACGTATTCCACACTGTTGATTTCTATGGTGCGGGCTCCCACATCGATATTAGACATCTTAACCGCCCCGAAGACTTCATCGAGACCGACCCCATAAGCCCTCAGAGCATCGGGATCGACGTCGATCTGGTATTCCTGGACGAACCCTCCGATGGAAGCCACTTCGCTGACCCCTTCGGCGGACAGCAGCGCATAGCGAACATACCAATCCTGGACGGTTCGCAACGTGTTCAAGTCCCAGCCGCCGGTCGGATTTCCGTTCGGATCTCTACCTTCCAGCGTATACCAAAATATTTGCCCGAGAGGAGTCGCATCAGGCCCGAGAGTCGGTTGCACATCGGCCGGCAGAGTTCCCGCGGGAAGGCTGTTCAACTTTTCCAGCACCCGGGAGCGCGACCAGTAGAACTCTATCTCTTCCTTGAAAATGATGTAGATCGTCGAGAAGCCAAAAAATGAGTAGCTGCGCACCGTCTTTATGCCGGGCACCCCTAGCAGCGCAACCGTTAACGGATAGGTAATCTGATCTTCCACATCCTGGGGCGAGCGGCCCATCCATTCAGTGAAAACGATCTGCTGATTTTCTCCGATATCCGGAATCGCGTCCACAGGCACCGGATTGCGCGGCAGGCGCTCAAATTCCCAGTCAAATGGAGCAACAATGATTCCCCAAATGATAAAAAAGAGAATCATCAAAAAAACGACAATTTTCATCTCCAGGCAGAAGCGGATGATGCGGCCTAGGAAACCACCACCTGACGACGACGGACCGGGGGAGGAGCTAATGTTGTCACTCATGTTTGTGCTCCCCTTGCTTCGTCGGAGCCGCTTCAAAATACGTCTCGGTAATTTCTCCACAGGCGGGCATTGCAGAACCGAAGTAGGGATTGCGAACCTTTTTATCTTTCTGCAGCCAGTTGGCGCCCTGTCCAGCAAAAGCCATCGAGCACCTTATCTTATAAACGGGCTGGCGCGGATAAATGCCAAAGCTCTTGACAATCAGGGCCAGCGATTCTGAAACCGGAGCAAAACGTTTCCGAAACGTCTCCAGGTCCCCGGCTTGATTCAACTGTGAAAGAGCGGCCTGCAATTCGTCAAAGAGCTCCATCCATTTGACATGAGCTTCTCCCTCCAACAATTTCATATCGATTGAACCCGCTGTCTGCGCCAAAATTCGCGTAGCCTCGTGCGCTCGATCGAAGTGATCGTCGGCAAGAGCTTCCTGTATCGAGAGATATGCCTTAAGTGTCTCTCCGATCTGCGATTGGAAAGCTTGCGGAGCCTGCTCCATCTTAATCGCCGGCTCTTCTTGCGCATGATCGGCATGATCCAGTCCGAACTGCTGCTTCAGTCGCTCGAAGTCTTTGCTCAGCTCATTGAATAAGCGCTTTGCTTCTTTAATACTCACCGCTTCGCTGCCGACCAGCGCATCGTTTTCGAGAAACATATCCAGCTCCAGCCAGACCATTTGCGGATGACCGGACAAGCCTGAAGCATCCACCTGCATGAGTGATTTCCTGAAGGTGGTGAACTCGTTTCGAATCCTGTCAAGATCCTTTGAATCCATCGCTTCAACAAGCGCCTCGTAGGCACCCATCACAGGGGTCAGGCCCGCTTTGAACTGCTCCGGGACCTCAAGCACGCGACTCGGAGCTGCCGGCGCTTTGGGCGTCGATGCTCCCTTGTCGCCGTGTTCATGCATCGCTCCGCCGCCGCCTTGGGGGGTCATCATGCTCGGCTTGGCCTGAATCTGCAGGGAACTGTCGATCATAAAATTTCCCGCTGTCACGACCACATCCCCTTCCTTCAAGCCTGACCGAACTAGATAGTAGTCGCCCGCCCGCGGGCCCAGGACGATCTCTCTGCCGATATAAGTCCCTGGCTGATCTGGCACTGCCAGATAAACGACGGCCCTCATTCCGGTTATGAGCGGGGCGCTGGCCGGAATCACCAATGGAGGGCTCTCGTTGCCAGTTGGTTTGACAACTACTTTACCGCCTTCCGCCAGGGTGGCACGAAGAACCGCATGAACGAACATGTCGGGCTTCAATCTGCCGTCCGGGTTGGGAGCATTGAGGCGAACCCTGACCGTGCGGGTTTTTTCCTTTAGAAAAGGGTCGATGAAGGCGACCTCACCCTTGAAGACTTCACCCGGGTAGGCCTTGACTTCAAATTCCACCTCTTGACCAAGGCGTATCCAGGTTAGATCGGACTCATACGCTTCCAGCTCGATCCAAACGACGGAAAGATCGGCAACCGTGTAAATTTGAGTTCCGGTTTGCACATACATACCTTCAAGGCCGTTTTTGTGTGTGACCACACCGCTAATGGGCGCCATGATGATCATGTGATCGGTGGGCTTGCCGCGCCTTATGATTTCCTCAATCTGTTGAGGCATGAGCCCCCAAAGCCGCAGCTTCTCCTTTGCCGCAGCAACAGTTGCCTGAGCCGTCTCCTGCATGGTCGTGAATCTGCTCTGCCCGAGCCCCTTTACGGCGTTGATGGATTGAAGCAGCTCCTGCTGGGCTGAAAGGAGCTGCGGGCTGTAAAGGTAAACCATTGGGTCGCCCTTGCGCACTACCGTGCCGGTAAAATCCACGTAAAGACGGTCGATGCGGCCGGGCACCCAGGCGGTGATGTACGCCTGGCGCGTCTCGTCATATCCGATGAACCCCACCATTCGTACTTCAGCCTGAACGAATTTACGCTCGACCGGTTGAGTCCAAACCTTGGCAAGCTCTTCAGCGTAGGGAGAAAGGGTCAGCTCACGCATGCTTCGGGTTTCTCCTGCTCCCCGCCTGGGCGTCTTTTTGACAGGGATGAGGTCCATTCCGCAAATGGGGCACTTGCCCGGATTGGGGAGCTGGATTTGGGGATGCATCGAGCAGGTATAAATTTGCGCTTCTTCGGCCGATTGACCAGCAGGCTGTCCCGATGTGGATTCACCATGCTCGTGCTGCGCCACGGCAGTCGGGAGGAAGAAACACATTGCCGCAAGCACTGCAACCAACACCCGACCCCGCAAATGTCTTCGCAAATCGTTTATCATTTTCATCAGTTACGCTCCTGGTGCAACC
>JAVEVM010000695.1:0-3219 GCA_034005055.1 Desulforhabdus sp.
GCTGTTATGTTGAGCTCATATCTCATGCCCCAGCGTTCTCCACGCCTGGATCTCATCGGTTCTCATCTGATCTTCGCCGATATATCTTGCCCAGCTGGGAGAAAACATCAGGGTGAGCTTAATGTTAAGTTCACTCGCATCCTTCACCATCTGGCGAAGAATGGCATAGTTCTCTTCAATCGACTCTTTAGCGTCTGCCACATCGTGCAGCGGTTCGCAGTGTATGGCAATAAAGTAGTATGGTGTCGGCATCGGTCGGTGGGCTTTTGCCTGCTGAGTACAAAAAATGATCATCAACGAAACTACAATGTTTACGCATCTTGAAGGCATAGAGTTTTCCCATTTTCCATAATTCACAAGCGATTCCTGCTGATTCTAGCTATGGGGTGTACTGCTTCCATTCCGGTGCAGGGAATTCCGATCCGGCATGGGGCAACGATAATAACAGATTTTACATTTTCAAGCGGAAGAAAATAATTCTCGGAAGATTGACGTTCAACGCTGAAAACCGATGTTCGCAAAACGGACACCGTCAGCCTCGAAATTATGCCTTCCTCTCTTATTCTGTTCTAGTTTCAGACGCACAGCCAGAATGTTTCCGAGTTCAGCCGGATTGAGATCGGAATCGGGCAAGCCGGCGACCCGAACAAGGCAGCCGCCTTTGTTTTTGCTTGACACTCCGGAGTCGTTCTGTTTATTTATCTAATCTTCGGCCGGAGTGGTGAAACCGGTAGACGCGCTGGACTCAAAATCCAGTGGGCCTTGCGCCCGTGAGAGTTCGAGTCTCTCCTCCGGCACCATGAAAATCAAGGAGTTAGCCATTTTGGTTAGCTCCTTTTTTTGTGGGAAATTAGGCGCTCTCTGACATCCAACCTAACCATTATCGTCCAAAGTCAATTCGATATGAGACATCACCTGCGCAAAATTCCGACTGACACAAAGACTGAGAAAACTTCCCCCTATTAGGTTGTTTTTGCTGAGAGAGTCCAGCCGTTGTCCACGGGAAGGTCCATGTGGAACCGGGTATACCCGCCTGGCTCGCTCTCCACGCTCAGTTCCCCGCCATGATCTTTGACGATGCCGTAGCTGATCGAAAGCCCCAAACCGGTTCCGATTTCCTTGGGCTTGGTGGTAAAAATGGGATCGAAAATACGGTCCAGGATCTCCGAAGGTATGCCTTTTCCAGTGTCCTCTACGGTGGTTCGGATGAAGCGGCGGCCCTGTTTGTCAATAAATTTTGCACGGAGTGCCAGCTTCTTTTTCTCGCTGTAGCCGGCATATCGCTCGTTGAGGGCATCCCGGGCGTTGGTCATGAGGTTCATCAGCACCTGCTGAATCTGTTGGCTGCGGCATTTGATCTTGGGCAGATCGTCGGGAATCTCCAACTGGAGGTCGATCTGGTCGCGGCGGATCAAAGTCTGGATTAAGGAAAGCACCGAGGAAACGATATCCGAAAGCAGAGCGGGGCTGTGGGATTGTTTTTCGTCTCTGGCAAAAGTCAGCAGATTGCGCACAATCTTGGCGACGCGCTGGGTCTCGTGAACGATCTCCTCGGCGTATATCCTGGCAGGGTTCTCCCCTTCGGTCCCGTCAAGTATCAGCTGTGCATAGTTCATGATACCGTTGATGGGGTTATTGATCTCGTGAGCCACGCCGCCGGCCAGGGTGCCGATGGACTCGATTTTTTGTGAATGCAGCAATTGTTCTTCAAGTCTCCTCCTGTCGCTAATATCCCGCGCATTCAGGACGACTCCCCCTACCTCCCCCACTTCGTTATAGAGGGGAAAGTATCTGATATCCAGGGGTGTTCGACCGATTCCCGCAAACTCGAGTGTCTCTTCAAAGTGGACGGTTTGACCGGAGAGAGCCAGATCGATACGCGGCTGGATTTTTTCTCGGAAAACCCTCTCTCCGATGCATTCAGGCACCATGTGCCCGACCACCTCCCTGCGCTGCTTGTTGAATGCCTTCAGCATGCTGTCGTTCACGGCCTCATAAATATAATTGCGGTTGATAAGAGCCATCAGATCGAGGGAAGTGGAGACGATGCGCTCGTACTTGCGAAGAGCTTCTTCTGCCTGCTTACGTTCAGTGATGAAGCGAGCCTGCTGAACGTTCTGATAGGCTGTCCTGGAAATCTGATTGGCCAGCTCGAAAAGAATTCGGGCCGTTTTATCGAACTGCTCTTGCGACATAACGGGCACCTTACGATAAACGGTTCGAAACGTTTCTTCGTCGACACCGATTTCCCGGGCATATTTGATAATCTCTTCTTCTTTTTGAGCTTCATTGCGGACTTGACCGATCAGCCAGTTGGCAATGTGACGACCGCCCACTGTGATACTGGCGCCCGCGTTGCACAAGCCGGCGCTCAGGCACGGTTGAATGTTGGGCCCGGAGGGATTGTGTCGACCGATCATAGCATCGGAGTAATTGCAGTTTTCCAGCCCCTTCGGAGTCTTGCGGATGTTGAGGCATAAATCGGAGAAGTTGCTGGGCTGCAAGATGGGTTTGCCATCCGGAGTTGTCATCAGGGCGGCGACGCCAAAGGCATCGGCAAACAAATCTTGCAGGCGCTGCAGATCGGCCAGGTCAAACAAGTCTTCCGGAGCAATATCTTCGGCGGAGTCCAGCGGCCGGGTCAGGGCCACGAGACGTTTTTCGAGGGCTTCTTCGGCGCGCTTGCGCTCGCTGATGTTCAGGTGCGTACCGGCTGCTCGGATAGGCCGGCCGTCATGGTCGCGGTCAATGACCCTGCCTCTGTCCAGCACCCAGACCCAGGTGCCGGATTTGTGCCGGAGTCTGTGCTCCGTTTCGTAAAACGGAGTCCTGCCTTCCAGATGATCGTTCAATGCCTCCATCGCCTTGGGCAAATCTTCGGGATGGACCAATGCTTCCCAGCTTTTTACATGCGGCTTGATCTCATCCACATGGTAGCCGAGCATCCCGGCCCACCGCTCATCAAAGTTGATCTCACCGCTTTGCACATTCCAGTTCCAGCTGCCAAGATCTGCCCCCTCCAGAGCGACCGCCAGCTTTTCCTGGCTCTCCCTTGCGGCGGTTTCAGCGCGTACCCGTTCGGTAATGTCAAGGGCAATACTGATGACGCCGATTTTTCGACCGTCAGGCGCAAAATAGGGTGCGTAAACCGTTTCCAGAACCACATCTCCAAACACATCGCTTGATCGATTGGTCTGGCCCTGCAGCGCAAGCCTAAGC
>JAVEVM010000696.1:0-3215 GCA_034005055.1 Desulforhabdus sp.
ATGACCATCGGAATCCAAAGCTGCAGAAAATCAACAGAAATAAGAGCGAGGAAACCGAATATTAGTCGGTAGGTATAGCGTTTGATATACGGCACAATGACATCAACCGCGGTCCACGGATTGACGCCCTCGCCTCGATTACTCCTTGAAGAACTGTCTCGCTTACCGTCGTTGGGAGACCTTCCTTTCACTAAAGCACCCTGTCAGTCATCAAATCACCCACCGCCTGGACCAGGTCTTTACCGGCCTCATAGGCTTCCTGCAAATATTCTGGATGCTTGAGTATATCTCCCTCGAAATCCAATTCTCGATAGAGCAGGCTTCGCCACAGCTGCATATCCAAGACATCAAAGAAATATCGGACCGTGTGAAGGGTTCCGTCAAAGAGCTTCTTCCCCTTGGTGGCGCCGACCGAAATGAACAGCCCTTTGCGTGAGAGCTCGCGCCTCCCGAAAGGAACCTTATCGATCCAATATTTCTTCACCCACAGTGATTGACATCGATCCATGAGGATTTTCGTATGCGCGCTGACCGTATAGAAGAAAATAGGTGATGCCAGCATTAACCCCCGGCATGTCAGAAGCTGTTCGGATATTTTTTGGAAATCGTCCTGGATGACGCACCTTCCGGTTTCCTTGCAACCATAGATTTCAAGGCAGGGAGACATCTTGAGGTCTCGAAGCAACACTTCATCAACTTCTGCGCCAGCATCGCAGGCTCCCTGAACCGCTCGTTTAAGCAAGGTCGCGGTATTGCCCTTGCGGCGTGGACTGCCATATATGGCAAGAATCTTCGCTCCCATTCCGCATCTTACTCCTTCAGTACTAAGTCTGACCGGCTCTGTTCTGATCCCGAGTCGCATGCTCCAAAACGGGCATTCAGGCGATGGTTTGACAATCCGTCAAAATCGATGGCCCTCATCTGCACAGAGAACAAATTTAGCATTCCGTCCGAAAAAGTGTATCGCCTGGCAGGGAAAAGAACAATTGCAAAAATCCACCGATTCCTTTAAGAAAAAGTATAAACAGCCTTTTTTGGGACTTGCCGGAAAAGGATTCAAGATCGAGCCGAATCAGCAAAGCAGGCACCAGAAAAATGATGGAATAGCGTGACGCACTGGATCCAATAAACAAAAAAGAGGAGGCAAAATGGAGCACTCAGGGATTCCAGATTTCGAGGATTTGATCCGCTTTGCAACGGAGGTGATTCGCATGGTTGGTGAAGAGGCTCTGCGTTTTTACGGCAAGGGCGATCCCACCGTAAGGTTCGATTCGAATCTGGTCACCGAAGCCGAACTGCGTCTCGCAGACTTGTTCAAGAGCCAGTTAAAGGCACAGTTTCCGGAGCACAGAATCTTTGGAGACGGCATGCCCATCCAGGATTATGTGCACGGGGAAAAAGGATGCCTCTGGATATACGATACCCTTGACGGGGTCGCCAATTTTCAGGCAGGAATTCCAGTTTGGGGGACTTCTATCGCCCTGCTTGAGAATTTTTGGCCCATCTTCGGCGTATTTTACATGCCGGTGACCGGTGACCTCTACAGTGCTCAAGCCGGGAAAAAGGCAAAATTCAAGCAAACCGAGATTCATGTCCCTGAATCTAGCGAGATGAGCAACGAAAGCCTTCTCTTAACCTATTCGAGGTTTCACAACCATTACCGTTCCACGTTCCCCGGAAAGATCAGAAATCTCGGCTGCACCGCCGCCCATTTGTGCTATGTCGCCCACGGTCGCGCTGAGGCCGCCCTAATTGCCAATGTTTCCTATCAGGATTTGGCGGCAGCACAGATCATCCTTAAGGCTGCCGGCGGCAAAATCTGCAAAATGGATGGATCCGATTTTTTCTTAAACGAATATCTGGACGGTCAAAAAATTGAGGAGCACTTGCTGGCGGCGCCTCAGGGTGCGCATTCTGCGATTCAGATGTACTTGAAGAGGCAGTAACAAACAAGAATCTTTATCCACAGCAGATCTCGAAGCAACGTTATTTCTCACTGACGGGGTGCTGCTTGAGTCTGGCGGCACGTGCCCGCTGTAAAACGGCCTCGAGACGGTCTTCCGCCAGCGAAAACTCCGCCTCGATCTCTTGCAGCAGCTCAAGCGGCAAAACCTCGGGAGCCTCTTCTCGAATTTTGCCGATCGCCCCCACCGTTTCCATTAGCCTCGATAAATCCTGTCGCCATTTGATCGCTTCCGGTTTCTCAGGAGCTCGCTCCACACGTGGGACCACGATGGTTTCCCCTATTTCCGGGACGAAAGTCGTGAAGCCAAATTTAGCCCGGAGTATTTTCGCAAACTCTTCGCTCACGGTTCGTTCTCCGTGGGTTACGTAAACCTGCATCAGCGCATTCCGAAATTGCCCCAGCCACTCGAGCAAATCGGCTTGGCCGGCATGAGCTGAAAACCCCCCAATGGTAAAAACCTTCGCCCGCACCACAACTGATTCACCGAACAGCTTAATCGATTTGGCCCCTTCTATGATGCGTCGCCCGACGCTGCCATTTGCTTGAAAGCCAACAACCACCAGCGAGCACCCCTTCCGCCATAAATTGTGTTTTAGGTGATGCTTTATCCGCCCTGCCGTGCACATGCCGTTGCCTGCAATGACTATGGCAGGACCTGCGCTTTTATTGATGGCAATTGAGTCCTCTGCTGAACGGGAGAGAATCAATTGAGGAAAATCAAAAGGATCATGCCCTTCATTCACAATAGTGATGGCATCTTCGTCGTAAAACGTCTTCATCCGTCGAAAGATCTCGGTAGCGGCGATTGCCAGGGGACTGTCCAGGTAGACGGGCATGGAAGGAATGAGTTGGGCCCGGAAAAATTCACCTAAGACATACAGGATCTCTTGGGTACGCTCCACCGCAAAGGCAGGGATCAACACCTTTTCCCCATGTTCATAGCTGAAACGGATTGCCTCCAGGAGCTCTTTTTTACTTTCATCGAAAGACCTGTGGTTTCGATTTCCATAAGTTGATTCGATGAAAAGCACATCTGCATCAAAAACGGAATGAGGGTCGTGCACGATCAGCTGATCTTTTTGACCGAGATCACCCGAAAATACCAGTTTGCTGGATCTGGCCGACGATTCATTCCAGCACTCCAGAATTGCAGAGCCCAAAATATGGCCGGCATTGCGAAAGCGAATCTTAAAGCCGGAATCGACCTCAATGACCTGATTCGTAGCTACCGCCTCAAAGAGAGGCAGGC
>JAVEVM010000697.1:0-3215 GCA_034005055.1 Desulforhabdus sp.
CAACAAAAAGCATGTCCGGCTGATGGGCTTCGAAAAGCGCAAGAGATTTCTCAAATCCATAGGGATCGCAATGGAGTGTACCTACCAGAAGAAGAGTGGTTGATCCGAGGAAGAATTCGTTCTTAATCATTCCGCTTGAGCTCTTTTCCGGGTACCGGAGCCGCTGCGGGAGTCGGGGGAGAAAGGAATGCGTGAAGCTCTCTGAAATGGCTGATGTACAAGTGGGCTTCCAGGTTTGGGTTTTTATAAGCCACAAAAAATACCCCTGTGGCCATTGCGAGTGCCTCATCTACGGAAGAATCCCCTACGTAAAGGATCTGCTGCGGCGAAGCCGAAAAGGTGCGGATTATTTTTTCCATGCTCTCCGGATGCGGCTTGGGAAAACTGACGTCACAGGCTGAGACCACCAGGTCGAAGTATTTGTCGAGGCGGAAGTGGGTGAGTATATCCTTTGTGGAAATGGTACGATTGGTTGCCAGAGCCACATGATAGGAGCGCTTGGCGAATTCGAGCAGCTCTTTCAGGCCCGGCTCGCATTCCATGTATGCGTTGAATTTATTGAAATCGATGGTCTGGCAAAAACGTACCGCTTCTTCATAAACCGAACCCGGTCCCAGAAGGTACTGCAGTGATTCTCGAACGGTGTGCATATGAATGTATTCGTGCTGCTCGGGACGGACGGGATCGTGACCGAATTGTTCCAAAACATAATTATAAAACCTTATGTTTGCTTCCTTCGAATCGAACAGCACTCCGTCGCAGTCGAAAGCAATCACTTTGAGCGTCTCAAGAGAAAATCGTTTGTCATTTCCTGCCGGTATTTGCATAGCCCTCTCTATTGTCTTTCATCGGATTGGAATGGGAGTCAAACAGGTCGAATGTCTACCTTTACAAAGCCCTGCTTATGGAATACGCTAGTAAGCGTCATGCTCTAACGGATTTGCTGGCTGAATGCTCAAAGCCATTCTAACCAAAGTGAATGCAAAAGATAAGTGAGCTGTTCCTATGGAATATCATTTTGACTACCTCATTATTGGCAGCGGAATCGCCGGCCTAAGTTTTGCCCTGAAAGCTGCAAGGGAGGGTACGGTTGCAGTTGTGACAAAAAAGGACCGGCTGGAGACGAGCACGAACTACGCGCAAGGCGGAGTCGCTTCGGTGCTGGGACCCGACGATTCCTTTCAGCTGCATATCCAGGACACCCTCAACGCCGGTGATGGACTCTGCCATCCCGACGTGGTCGAACTTGTGGTGCGATCCGGACCTGATAGGATCCATGAATTGATGAAGCTGGGGGTTCAGTTCAATCCGGGTCTCTCCAAATCGATGACGTTTGACCTGGGGCGGGAAGGCGGCCACAGCCGCAACCGGATTGTGCACGCTCAGGACATGACGGGTCAGGCCATAGAAAGGGCTCTGGTAGCCGCGGCGGAAGCGAGCCCCAACATTCATATCTTTGAAAATCAATTGGCGCTGGACCTGATCATAGAAGACCATTCCATCCGCGCCGGTTCCGTCACCGTGCGGCAGGAAGATACTTGTCGAGGGGCTTATATTCTGGACAGTACAACGGGAGAAATTCACCATTTTCTTGCGCATGTGGTGCTCCTGTGCACCGGAGGAGCGGGTAAGATTTATCTTTATACCAGCAATCCCGATGTGGCAACCGGAGACGGCTTGGCAATCGCATATCGAGCCGGAGCCAAATTGGCCAACCTGGAATTCGTTCAGTTTCATCCGACCTGTCTGTATCACCCTCATGCGAAAAATTTCCTCATTTCGGAGGCGGTGCGAGGAGAGGGCGGAAGGCTGATTGACAGGCGCGGACGGGCATTCATGGAAGATTATCATCCGTTGAAGGATCTGGCATTTCGAGATGTCGTGGCGCGGGCGATTGACACGGAAATGAAAAAATCCGGCGACGACTGTGTTTTCCTCGACATCAGCCATCTCGATGCGGGGTTCCTCAAGGAGCGATTCCCGAATATCTATCAGAAGTGCCTCACTTTTGGCATCGACATCACCAAAGATCCGATTCCGGTTGTCCCGGCAGCCCATTACATGTGCGGAGGGATTGTCACCGACAAATATGCCCACACCTCAGTGCGGCGACTTTACGCTATCGGCGAATGTGCGTGCACCGGTTTGCATGGAGCCAATCGGCTGGCAAGCAATTCGCTGTTGGAAGCCATGGTGTATGCGCACGAAGCCGCTCTGCATTGCTCTGCGCATCTGGCCGATTGGCGAAAAGGTGCACTGCCGCAGGTGCCGGCATGGACCACGTCGTCAACGCAACAGAATAACGCTCGAAGCGAAATGGTGCTCATAGCCCATAACTGGGACATCATACGACGGCTAATGTGGAACTACGTAGGTATAGTGAGAACCGACAAAAGGCTTTCTCTGGCAAAGAACCATATGGCCCAGATACGCTATGAAATAAAGGAGCATATGCCTTACATCCGGGTCAACAATGACTTCGTAGAGCTGCAGAATCTTGCATTGGTGGCGGAGCTCATAATCCGCTGTGCCCTGCAGCGCAAAGAGAGCCGCGGCCTGCATCACAACCTGGATCACCCCCGAAAAGACGACGTGAACTATCGGCGCGACACCATTTTGCAGTACCGTGCAGAAGACTTCCTCTACACCGCACTGGATTGGAAGGAGGCATTGAGGGAGGAATAGCGCCCGTAAAGAATGCGGGGAAAACCTCAGCGAGTCAGGGGTGTTTCCAGTGTTTCTGTATCCATGATTGGCGATTCGGGCGGGGCTTCCAACAATCGCCTGGAGTTCTGTTCAACCCGCATGGTAAGTACTCCACCCATGAAGCTGATCTCGTAGTTTCGGTCCGACAGATCGACTTTACTGACGGCTTCTCGCAATTTCTGGAACTGCATGCGAGCTTTCCGGTAAATGTAGACAATTCCCCAGATTCCACAAAGTAGAGCGGCGAGAAATACCCACATGGGTGTCGCCAGCACCTTACCGACGAACATGATGATGCCCACCAGAGCCAGCACAAAAAACACCTGCAACAGGATGATCAGGTACAGATAGAAAATTCCCTGGTTCAAGGTTGGCTCGCGCCGCTCTTCCTCTGCAGGCTTCTGACTTCGCTTGAACAATCGGCTAAACCACATGTGAGCTATCCTTACAGCCTAAGAGCTTAACGCTCTTGAGCTTCATTGATGGGAGGACCGGTAAGTAAGGGATGC
>JAVEVM010000698.1:0-3215 GCA_034005055.1 Desulforhabdus sp.
AGCAGGTTGTTCCATCTGTATGGAAGTTTATGCTCGACCATGGGTCATCTCCTGATGCCGCCTTTAAAGCAATGTTCCTCTATCGAACCGGCAATTTCACAGATGAACAGGAAGCGACTCTGGCTGAAATGTTACAAACTGCTCGCGGCCGGAAGGGACCTCCTGCCCAGCTGTCGAGAATGCTGGAACGGGCGATCGAGCTTCGCCACTTTCGCACAATCGTCGCGTTTGCCAGGCATGGAGGATGCTCGTCGTTAAAATTCCAACCGGGAGAAAAATCCCTTCTGCACCTCGCAGCCGAAGCCGGTGCCGATTCAGACTCGCTGCGCAATCTGGCCAATTGCATGGGCTTTTACTCCTGGAGGCTTTTTGATGCCTCCGGTTATACGCCAGTTCATTATCTCCGTTATCCCAAACAGCTGGAAGCACTCCCATCAGCCTCTGAAGCTGTATTGCTGTTTACGCGCGACGGAGCGACATTGCTTCACCTTGCGGTGCAAAAAGGGAGTCATGAACTTTTCAATCAAATCGTGCAATTCGGAATTGCCACTGACACTCCGGATCTTGAAGGGTGTCCGCCGGCTTTTTATGCAACCGATTTTGCCACATTTCAAAGACTCAGGCCAAGAGGTTTGCATCCCGCTCTGGCAAACTCAGAAGGATTCAAGCGCCTGTGGGGGAATGCGCTGAAAAGTTGTTCAGAGGAATTCATCGCAACCATGCTGCAGGAAGGAGCCGATCCTGACGCCATATTGTTCAACGGCAATCGCCCGCTTCACCAGATTCTTCTATCCTATGGCGAAAACTTGCAGTATGTTCCCCACATGATCAATCGTCTGGCCAGCGCCGGCGCCGATATCAACCAGCCCAACTGGAATGGCGATACTCCGCTTCACTATGCGATCATGCAGAACAACTTACCTGCTGCACACCTGTTGATAGCCCTGGGAGCCAATACCCGCCTCAGAAACATGCAGGGAAAAACAGTTTTATCAACCATGTGGGAAACTCGAAACAGAGGGCTATGGAGTGACCTATATCATAAGCTTATGATGGATGGCCTTCTGGCAGAAGTGGAACACCCTGTCGATAAAGACCTCCCCGACTGGAAGTAGGTTTTCGTTTATTTAAGTGACGGTCGAATCTCAATCGATAACAACAGCTCAGAAAATGCTGTTCATCCGTTCGCTGTCGGCAGAAAAGAACCACATCAGAATACACTCTGGACTCGATTATCTCAGCCCGACTGAATTCGAACAGCTAAACAGTAATAAGGAAGTCAGAAATTGTGCTTAGAAATTGTTGCTTTTTGCCGGGGGCAGATCATTCCCAGGAGGGCCGACGGGGACTTTCCCGTGGCGAAAAATCGTGAGAGGATACCTTTCTTCCCCGGGCTCGATCTTCGCGGCCCCGGAAGCCGCAGCCGGCAGGTGACGATGGAGAAAGAGCGACCAACCGTCGGCTCCTTCCGGGATCTGGTTCCGAAGATTCCGGATGTCGTCGATCCCGTTCAACTGGCGGCAGGAAAGATACTTCCCATTCGATAGAAAGCTCGCCAACAGGAGCAGTTCGTCCGGGGGGATGCGCCCGGTGATTTCCCAGCCGCCTTTGAGGAGGCTGACCGGACCCTTGAAATAGTTGCATTGGCCAGGTTTGAGAGACACTGATTCTTGTGAATATTCGATGTCCCCGTCTTTGATAATACCCTCGAAATGCTTGGATTGGTTGGACGCAAAAAAGGGTTTCCCGGCAAGGGCCGGAAAATAGTCGAGAAAGGGAGACTGGATCGGGGTCGGACCACCCAGCCCCATCCACCAGCAGAAAAGGTAATACTCACGGAGGACTTCTTCCAGCCTTTCGTATCCAAGTCTTTTCACTAGAGGTTCAAACGTCCCCCCGTGGGTTGCATCGAGGAGCAACGCTACGAACTCCCCGGGGCTCATTTCCAGCCGAAGGAAAGCCCAATGCAGGAAGCCGCTCAGGAGGTAATGACCGGCCCTGGTTGAGGTTTTCTCCCAATGCGGCCAGAGACTGACCATCCCTGGATTGAAGCTCTCAAGCAAGATCTCGAGACCTTTTCCCTCACCCGCATGAAAGTACATGAACCAATCAGCACCTGACTCGAGGATCGAAAGGGCTTCGTGGTTACTTTTGAGTCTAAATCCAGGCTTCCACGACCACTGCATGGCATGGAAGAATTCGTGCGCAAGAGTGCTGGAAACCTCGGCAACACACGGCTTCTCATCCGTCCAAACAATGATTCGCCAGGGAACAGCGGGATCAATGGTGTATCTAAAGCGAGAGCTTCCACTCGCCTTCCCACCATGCTGCGGCAAGATCACAAAGGACAACGAGTGACTGGCCACCTTCGCTATGGCATCCAGAACGGGAAAACGGGCACTCTCTCTTGTAATAAGATCCTTCAAAAGAGAGATCGTTTCTGACCCATACTGCTCCGGGAGAAAAACCGGAAAACCAAGATAATTCGTTTGCTCCCAATGATGGACAGGGTAGAGTTCCCTCGGAGCCAGACTTCTGCTGGCCAGGGGTGCGCGCAGGAATAACGAGGGTTGCTGGAGCCACCTTTCGATTTCTGCCTGGAGCCAGCTTCCACCTTGGATATCAGCTTTCCTTCCCCTACAATGTTTCCCCTCCAGGACAATAAAGAAGCGATTCTTCTCGTTGGGTCCGAATTCACCAAAAACAATGTTCGCGAGCAGGGCCCGCAGGGAAAGCACCAGGCCATCCAAGCGGGAATAGAGGGGTTTGCCGGTTCCCTCCATACGAATCTGCATGGTGATGGGAGAACTGGCCGGCCAGGGGGTGCCTGAAGCAAGGATCATCGCATCCGCGAGATCGTTGGTCTCGGCGGTGACCTTCAAATCATCGGCATCCCAATAGTGGGAGTCGCCGCCGTCGAGGAGCACCAGGAGAGGGTCCTGGAAGAAGCCTGCCAGGGCGGCCGAATTTCCCTCGAGTGTGACGAAAGCGACTGCCTCGACTTTGTCCGGTTCGAAAAAGTCGGGAATCTCGATGCGAGTTACCCCGACGGCATATCTTTCGTTTGAAACCCCCATTTCAGCAAAAGCCCAATACAGGTTCCAAAGGAGGAATACGCAGGACAGCAGAATGAGATATAGAACCATCCGCCGGGAGAATTTTCTCCGGAGGTATCCGAGAAATGCCTCAACATAGAACCTCACCGGGGGGGCATT
>JAVEVM010000699.1:0-3210 GCA_034005055.1 Desulforhabdus sp.
ATGTCGGCCATGTCCCGGATCTTTTGAGCGCTCTCATAGGCATCGATGGCATTAATGTGGACGCCTGATGCGATGGCCGGTCTTCCCGATGGGAAGTTTTGATCATTGCAGCAAAAACCGGTAATGATCGCTTTTCCTTTGGCGGTGTTGACGGCCACCGACTGACCCCCCGGGGTGTGGCCGGGGGAAAAGACGAGGTCGATGCCCTCACATAGCGTCACATCTCCCTCCACCTGTTCGACATTCAGACCGTCCAGCAAATCGGAGTAATACCTGTGGTCCAGGGGGTGAGGGTGCAGGAAGAATTCGTATTCCTTTTTCTGCACCACGATTCTGGCATTCGGACATTTGTAGTCATTTTCGCAATGGTCGTTGTGCAAATGGGTGTGGATGATCACATCGATATCTTCAGGGCGCAAGCCCACGGTTTCCAGGGCATCTTCAAATTCCAGAATGTCCAGGCCGTACTCGCGACCCACCTGATCCGGCACCACGAATTGCTCGAGGCCGGTATCCACAAGGATTTTTTCGCTTCCGCCTTCAAGGTAGAAGGCGTAAATGGGAATCCAGATCCTTTTCCCATATCCCTGCAAATAAGTCATGATTCCTTGATCGGTTTCATTGGCACCAATAACGAGTGGATGAATCACGAATTCTGTCATATCAACACTGCTCCCATTTCTGAACCGCACATGCATGAGGTTGCCGTCTATAAGTTGTCACAAGGCTGTCCATAAATGCTTATAATGAAGTTATCTTATAGCATGGTCAATGCCGGCTTTCCAGAGGGTCGAGGAGGCGTTCATCTTCTTTAAGGCATGAGTGAGAACCATGAAAAAAGGAATATTGTTCATTTGCGTCGGGAATGCCTGTCGAAGCATAATGGCTGAAGTGCTCGCAAAGCACTATTGGGGAGATAAATATGAGGTCGCCTCGGCGGGGATAAGCCCTCTGGGTAGAGTGTCCGAAGGTACCATTAAGGTGCTTGAAGAGCTCGAAATTCCCGTAGAGGGATTTTACTCAAAAGGTATTCAAGAAGTTGATCCGCAGAAATTTCATTCCATTGTCAATCTCTCGGAATATCCGCTGGTAGCGTTAATTCCTGCACGCTATTGGCCAAGAATCATCAACTGGTATGTGCGCGACCCCTACGGACAAAGCCTCGACTCCTATAGAACATGCCGTGACGCCATTGAGTGGCTGATTACCGAAAAAATTCCGACATGGCTGGGAGATGACTAATAATCATTTCACCGTAAACTTAACTTGTGGTGTTTCGACCGGAGGCTCCTCCTCCTTCAGCCAAACCCGCGCCTTGGCGTAATGGGTACCGTATGCGAGAGGCCAGGCAAACTCGCAGGTATCGGTCCCTGTAGCTCCCGCAACCTTTTCATTCACGATCCATTCGACCTTTAACGGTTTGATTTCCCTGGCAATCAGGAAGAGAAAAGCTTCGTTTTCATCTGGGATACGCGGGTCCAAGGCCAGTTCAAGGCCCTGAGTCGGCTGCAACAGAGTGATTGTTTCACTGGGGTTGTTGTCCTCGAGTAGTCCATCGTCACTCTCTTTTTTTGATTGGTGAAACCGACATTTCAAGTGAGGAATGGTGCCGGGTGCGAACCACTCTTGAATGATCGGACAACGGCTTGTGGGACGCTGTCCGCTGGCTCGGCAAATGGGGGTCGGCATGAGTCTACGGCTCATTTTGAGCGGCTCTGATCGTCGGTGGCGATTCAATTCGGCAAACACCGCACGCAGGACCAGGGCCGGACCGCTGGTGCCGGTGAGGCCGCTGGTGGGAGTACGATTCAGGTTGCCCATCCACACACCCACTACGTAACGACTGGAGAACCCGACCGTCCAGGCGTCGCGGTGATCGTTTGAAGTGCCGGTCTTGACAGCCGTTTGGACAGGAAGCCGGAGCAGGTGTCCTTCTCCGAATTCAAGTCGGCGTGCGTGAGGATCGGATAAAATGTCTGCGATGAGCGATGCCGATTCCTCACTGAATACTCGATAAGGCTGTAAAGGCGGATGCTTGGGATGTGCGACCGTCCGCAGAGGACGGAACACCCCGCCCCGGGCCAAAACGGAATACGCCTGCACCAGCTCATATAGAGTCACTTCACCATTTCCTAATGCCAGTCCCGCACCATAGTGGTTAGACGGTTTGCTGAGGCTGTTGAATCCTGATCGCTGCAATACCTCTAGAAAACGCTCAATGCCGGTAAGCTGAATTGTTCGTATGGCAGGAATGTTTAAGGAATTTCCAAGAGCGTCGCGTAATCGCACGGGACCATAGCAGGTTCGACTGTAATTGTTGAAGCTGTGCAGCCCCGCTCCGATAGCTTCCGCCAGGGGAGAATCGTCGAGCAGCGTAGCCGGAGTGCAGCCCATTTCCAAGGCAAGAGCGTAGAGAAAAGGCTTGAGGGTCGAACCGGGCTGCCGAGGTGCAACGACGGCATCGATCCACCCGCCGTGTTGCTTGTCCGACAGACCCCCCCCATTGACCCAAGCCAAAACTTCATCGCTTCCATGGTCGACAACGAGAACCGCACCATCGCTTACTTCACTGTTGTGCAAATCTTCAAGCCTACTGTCGAGAATGTGCTGGACGCGTCCCTGTAACGCTGCATCCAGAGTGGTGACCATTTTGCCGTGGCCCTGAGCGTCGGAAGAAGTATCCGCAGCAGCGGACTTATTCGCATGAAGATGCTGAACAAAGTGGCCTGCATCCACGGGCGGTCTCAATCCGGCAAGTGACCAATCATTTATTCGGACATTTTCGTATAGGTCCTTACTAATATGTCTTCTTTCCAACATGGTGGCGGCAAGCCTTGCCACCGCCGCATCCGCTCGGGATGTTTCACGCCGCAGATCCATGCTCGATGGAGCCCTTACCAGAACAACTAAGGCCAGCATTTCTTTGAAATTAAGAGTTGACAGATCTCGGTCGAAATAGAGACTGGCCGCTTGGACTACGCCTCGCCGCTGGCGTGCGTAGGGAACCTGATTGAGATAGAATTCGAGCAGCTCGGCTTTTGAAAATCGTCTTTCCAGGCGAGCAGCTTCGATGCCTTCGAGCCAGCGGGACCACATGGTGCGCGGGCGCGGGTGGAGTATTCGCACCAGCTGTTCGGTGATCGTGCTGGCTCCGCGAGAGGCCCTCAAGGTTATAAGATTTTGCACAACAGCGTGCAGTCGAGCCAGCCA
>JAVEVM010000700.1:0-3205 GCA_034005055.1 Desulforhabdus sp.
GCCAGATACTCCGATAGAACATCTTCGGAGATGTAATCCTGAATCGAGGTGATATCGTGGTCGATGAAGACTTTTTTCCCCTTGGAGTCGCGGGTGAAGCCCCGAACACGGTAATCCATGAGGACGACGTCGGAATCGAAGTTTCCGATAAGAGCGTGAAGAGCGTTCAGGGGGGAAATCATACCGCAGGTGGAGACATCGATGTCGACCCGGAAGGTCGCGATCCCCGTCGATATATTATGCTCCGGATAGGTATGAATCGTTATGTGGCTCTTGTCCAAGTGCCCGGCAACGACGGTTCCCTCAAGCTGGAGCTTCTCCATGTAGGACATCCCCTCGCTGATGAGGGCCACGACGCTCGCGCCCCGCGGTTCGTAGTCCTGGGTTGAGACGTTGACGAGCTTCGCGTCGATGATCCTGCAGACCTCTTCGACGATTTCCTGCAGCCGTTCGGCCTTGTACTCCTCATCGACATACTCGAGATAATCGATCTGCGATTCCTTCGAGCGGGCATAACAGATGTCGTAGATATTGAAGCTCAAGGATTTTGTCAGATTATTAAAACCCTCGAGTTTTAGTTTTTGTCCCTTAACACGTTTGAACAATTGTTTTTCTATCCCTCCAAATTATGATGATGACACCCATTATACCGATAAACCAAAAAAATGTATATTCTCGCAACGGGACTCTCATTTAGCGCGACCCAAAAAGGCTTCGTTCAGGTACAGTCGTGACCGCCGAACCCCAGAGCGCTGCTGTGACGGGTGATTTTCGCGACCTTCCCTCCCCGTGGAGATAAACATGGCAGAGGGAGAAAAGGATTAGTGCTACATATATGTTTACTATATAACTAAGGTACAAGGAAAAATAATGAATTTTTGATCATGAATGCAGGTTAGTCACGACGTTTTATTCTTATTTTTATCGTAACGGTAGAGGGTGGAAGGCGATGGAATTTGAATTTACAGACGAACAGATGATGCTCCGGAAGATGCTGAGAGAATTTACCAAGAATGAAGTAGCGCCACGGATGAAAGAAATGGATGAGAACGGTTTCTCTGAAGTGCTTTTTAAAAAAATGTCTAAGGCGGGTATCCCTAACCTATCAGTTCCTGAAGAATACGGCGGAGCCGGATATGACTACATCACTCAGGCAATGGCAGTTTATGAACTGTCAAAAGGAAGCCCGAGCATCGGGATTATTCTTGATGCTCACTGGAAAGTAGTCGCTCAGATTGTGAAATACGGTACGGAGGAAATAAAACAAAAATTTCTGCCCAGGGCAAAAGATGAGCTCTTCGCCTTTTGTATCACCGAACCTTCCGGAGGATCAATCGGAAGCAACCGGACAACCGCAGTGAAAGACGGTGATGAATGGGTGTTAAACGGAACTAAATCGTGGATTACAAATGGCGGTCGGGCATCCGTCTACGTTATCCTGGCGCTTACGGATAAAGAACAAGGCCTGGATGGGCGGACCACCCTTATAGCGGATACAAATTCACCCGGTTTCTCTTTAGGGAAACTGGAAAGCACCATGGGAATGCGGGGTTGTCCAATAGGAGAGGCCATCATGGTGGACTGCCGCATTCCAGATTCCGATCGTCTCGGTGAGATGAATACGGGCATCAGAATTGCCCACGACGCCCATGACACCGCGCGGATATTCATGGGAGCCATTGCGGCAGCTATCCAGGATACGGCCTTGCAGCTGTCGATTGAGTACGCAAAAGAACGACTAGTGTATGGAAATCCAATCGCCGATTTACAGGCGATTCAGTTCAAGATTGCAGAAATCGCGATGGGCGTCCAAGTCACCAAACTGATCGTTTACCAATCTGCTTATTTGAAAAACCAGGGACACCCACACACTAGAGAAGCCGCCACCGCAAAAGCCTTCGGTAGCCAGTTGGCTCTCCGGGCAGCAGACCACGCAATCCAGATCTTCGGCGGGTACGGCTACAGTAAGGAATACCCGGTGGAACACCTGTGGCGCGATGCCAAATCTCTGCAAATCGCCGAGGGGTCGCTAGAAAAACTACACATCGACATTGCCGATGTCGTATTGTCTCAAGAAACCAGGGAGTAACCATGAAAATCGTAGTGTGCGTAAAACAGGTTCCTCTTTCGAATAATGTGAAAATTGATCCCCAAACACACAACATGATTCGAGATGACGAAGAGGGGCGGATGAACCCTTTCGACAGAAATGCAGTGGAGGAGGCGTTGTGCCTGAAAGAGACCCGTGGAGCGGAAGTAATTGCCATGAGTATGGGTCCTCCCAACTTCATCAGCACCTTGCGGGAGGCGTTGAGTATGGGCTGTGACTCCGCGGTATTACTAAGTTCCCGCGCCTTTGGCGGAGCCGATACATTGGCCACCGGATATACCTTGAGCCAGGCGATAAAAAAAATCGGAAATGTGGACTTGATTCTTTTTGGCCGGCAAGCAGTTGACGCTGACACCGGTCAGGTGGGCCCAATCGTTGCAGAGTTTCTCAACATCCCGCAAGTCACCTTCGTATCCAAAATCAATATGATTGATGAAGCAGAAATCGAGGTAACCCGTTTTTATGACGATGAGGAAGAAGTAGTCAGAACTAGGTTTCCTCTGGCCGCAACAGTCCGAAGCGAGCTGAACACGCCTCGCTATGCCACACCGCTGCATATTCGGCACGCGTTTCGGAAGAAAATTACCGTATACAATGAAACAGACCTCAAGTGTGATCCAAGCCGGATCGGTATGAGAGGTTCCCCAACAGTGGTCACCAGTACCTTTAAACCAAAGAAATCCGGACGCAATATGCAACGGCTAAAAGGAAACGCGGAGAAAGCCGCACTGGAACTGATCTCAATCCTGCGTGATCGGAAATTACTGTAGCAGGGAACTCAAGGGAGTCACCATGAACAGAGAAAACGCAACAGGAATCTGGGTATTTGCGGAAACTCGGGGAGGCGAGTTGGAAAGCACCGTTTCTGAACTGCTCGCAGCATCCCGCAAACTGGCAAAAGTCACCGGCGAAAAAGTAACGGCGGTTCTTCTGGAAGGGCTGGACCTGGACCTGGCGTCTGTCTTGATTGAGTACGGTGCGGACGTTGTACTGGAAGTCCGGAACGATATCCTAAGAGATTTTGACCCCGTTCTGTACAAAGATGCGTTGGCACAGCTGGTTGATAAGTACAATCCGAACATCTTTCTTTTTGGG